>JAIINY010000055.1:0-13932 GCA_022741625.1 Prevotella sp.
TCGGCTGTATGGAGAGTTGTGCTCAGAGATATGAGTCACGAAGTCCTCGAAACTCATCTCACGGTCGCTCACGGCAGTAGCATACCAGAGCTTCTTACCAGCGTTCTCACCCGTCTGAGGGGTACGCATAATCTTACGATACTTACTAGTTCCTTGTCCCATAGTCAATCAGTTTTTTAAAGGGTTAATAATTTTTTTTTGATAGTGCAAAGAAAGTGCAAACGAGCGCAGAGTCAAGCTTGCTTGAACTATGCCGAGTGCAGCCTTTCTTCTAACGACAGTGCAAAGGTACTGCAAATATCCGATACCGCCAAAAATCACCCCGCAGAGTTCTGTTAAACGCCGTTAACATTTGCGCCGTTTTCCGTTAATAAAAACAAGTCTATCAGTTAGCTATGAGAAAACTATGAGTAGCCGGGAGTTTCCCTATGTTTTCCCAGGAGTTCCCCTGTAGTTCTCGGCAGAGTGATTTTTCGGTAGAAGCGGTTACGGTTACAGAAGTTACAGTTTTTCGAATCCCCTTTACCTTCTCCCGTCTTTAGAAAGAGATTATAAATATATATTAATTATATATTTATAATCTATATATATACTACTTACAATCCGTAAGTCCCCGAATGGCACTTTACCCCCTCCAGGAAAACTGTAACTTCTGTAACCGTAACCACTGTAACCACCACTGTAATCCTCCTGATACTTTCCTGAGAAGAGTAGGGAATCATCACATTTTCTCAACTTTTATCAGAAAACTCTTGCAGGTATGAAAATAAAGTCGTAACTTTGCGGAAAAGTTGATTTAAAGACAGATTAGGAATTATGGTAGAGACAAACGATAGAAGATTGCCAGTAGGCATCCAGTCTTTTGAGGAAATCAGAAAGAATGGATACCTTTATGTTGACAAGACAGATATCATCTGGCAACTTGCCAACAGGGGGAAAAAGTATAATTACCTGAGCCGCCCACGCCGCTTCGGTAAATCCGTCCTTGTCGATACGCTCGAAGCTTACTTCATGGGTAAGAAGGAACTCTTCGAGGGCTTGAAGATCATGCAGATGGAGACGGAATGGGTGAAGCGCCCTGTCATTAGACTGGATATGAGCCGTGCCGGCGCAGAGCCGGAAACACTGCGCTCTTATCTTGACATAACTTTTGACAGATTAGAGGAGGAATATGGTATTACTCCTAAGCCAACTGCCCGGCTTGCCGACCGCTTCAATGCAATAATCGTGGGGGCATATGAGCAAACCGGTCTGCAGGTTGCCATCCTCATCGACGAATACGACTCTCCATTGCAGCATTCCTGGAACACTCCTCAGCACGAAGCATGTACCGCTATCTATCGAGAGGTTTTTGCCATTCTCAAGGCAGATGACAAATACGAGAAGTTTGTCTTCATCACCGGCATCACCAAGTTCACGCAAATCTCGCTTTTCTCTGTGCTCAATAATCTGAGCAACATCAGCTTTGAGCCGGAATATGCAGCCATCTGTGGTATAACGAAGGAAGAGGTGGTACGTGATTTCAAGCCGGAAATCAACAAGTTGGCATCAAGGAAAGGATGGACGTTCGATGAAGCTGTAGCGCAATTGACAGCTTATTACGATGGCTATCATTTCAGCCATGAAAATATGGTGGATATCTTTAATCCTTTCAGCCTTATCAATGCCCTTGCTGATTCCAAACTGAGGAATTATTGGGCTTCATCTGGGGCAACCTCTTTGCTTCCAAAGTTTGTGGATGATCTGGAGATTCGTTTGAAGGATTTTGACCATAGTGCCCTGTTGGACACAATCATAGAGACTTCTGACGTGACGGGCGGCGGAGCAGAGCTGTTTCTTTATCAGTCGGGCTATCTCACGATTAAGGGTTACGTAAGCGGAACTTATCTTCTTGGCATTCCTAACTTCGAGGTAAGACAAGCCTTGAATGAAATCGTGTTGCCAACATTGGCCATGCGCAAGAACAATGACCTTCAATCTACCCAGGCATTTCTGAATGTTCACCTCAGCTTAGGCAATCTTCCCGAAGCCATGAAATGCCTGAAGGCGCTCATTGCGGATGTGCCCTACAGCAACAAGAAGCTTGCCAGCATGGATATGGAGGAGCGCTACCGCCTGATTATGAGCACCATCTTCAATGCCATCGGTTGCCGGGTGGAAGTAGAGAAGATGATAGCTACGGGCAGGATTGATATGGTGGTAGAAGTAACTAACTTCATCTATGTATTGGAGCTGAAGCTGAGCAACAACGGTGGCGTGGATGCTGCCGAAGAACAGATGAAAGCCAAGCAGTATGCTGAGCCATTCAAGGCGGATAAGAGAAAAGTAATCGCCCTTGCCATAGAGCTGGATGATATGGGAAAGGGACTGGTTGATTGGAAGGAAGTATAATATCCAAAAGGGGCTATACGCCACATATCATCGTGCCCCACACGCCCTGAAGCTCCTTCACTGTGCCCCACACGCCCTGAAAGGGCAGAAGCTCCTAGCCCAGGGCAACGCCCTGGGTATTAACGGAATATAAACCAACGCCCTGTAAGGGCAAAAGCTTTAAAACCTCAAGAAGCAGCGCAACGTGGGGAAGCTTTTTCGGATTATTTACCTTTAAGGCTGAGCAGCGGGAGAAGTTGCACCATATAGAGAAGTGTGACTTTGAATTTCAGTTCTGATGCGAGCCAATATGTGATACCAGCCTCCTCCTAATACTTCCTGATAACTTTTTCTAAAACTTTTCTCCCATTTTCTTTGTACTTTTAAAATAAAAGTATATCTTTGCAGACGAGATAGGTTAAAAAAGGAGGTTGTTATGCCAAAGATATTTGAATACTTCGGATTTATATTCCTGTTCTACTCGAACGAGCATGAGCCTATACACGTTCATGTAATGAAGGACGGACATGAAGCTATATTCGAGATAATATTAGAAAATGGAGAACTTGTTGAAATTCATAAAAGAAATTCTGACAAAATACCGCCATTGAGTGAAAAGGATACTTCTACCGCAGAGGCCTTTGTAAAGAAGTATTATAAGAATATAGTTGATAAATGGGTCAACTTCTTTATTTATAAAAAAAGAATACGTTCAACTAAAATAACAAAGAAAATATGAACTTAAGTATTGTTTCTGCAAAATATGTGGCGCCATTAAAAGTTGAATTACACTTTAATGATGACACTGTGAAGACGATAGATGTTGGTGCTTTTATCAGAAACCATCCACATCCGCAGTATAACTCTTACTTGAATGAGAGTAAATTCAAGAAGTTCAAGATAGAGTTCGGCAATATCGTCTGGGGGAAGAATTGGGATTTGATTTTTCCAATCGATAAGCTATATGCTGGTGTTTGCTGCTAATTCTGAAACTCCATTCACTGTGCTCCACACGCCCTGAACCAACGGTCACCGGCGCGAAGCGGAAAGGTAAAGGGCAAAAGCTTTAAAAATATTCGAGTTTTAATCTATAGGCTTATGGTACATGTAAATGAAACAATAGTAATCAAGAGCTCTTCTCCCAAGCTGGCAGAATGGGTGAAGAAACTGAAGGCTCATAAGGCTGAGCAACTGGAGAAGTTGCGCAACGTAGAGAAGTGCGACTTTGATTTTCAATTCTGATGAAAGAAGAGATTTAGATGGTAGTTATATGCTGCTCAATATCAGATAAATATAAAAGTCCCCCAACTTGGGGGAAATTTATATTGCATCCCATTTTACTAAACTTTCACCTAAAGCTGAGGATAAGGATCAAGCTTGCCAGCGTACTGCTAAAAACATTTTCCAAACTTTTATCGGAAAACTCTTGCGAGTTTCAAAATATTATTGTACCTTTGGGGGAGTAAATTGATAGAATGTAGAACTTAAAAGCGACGTAACTATATGAATATCAGACAAATTACCCCCCCCTATCAGTGGGGCGTCAAGGCTCTTGTAGCCTTTATACTAACGTTCGTTCTTGCCAGTTGTAGCAAGGATGAAACTATTGATACTGGTGAACGTGTCATCCGTATTGAAGCTAATAGTACACGTACTTACTATGCCATTAGTAAAACAGAGGGAATCACATATACTTCTACAGGTATAGCGTGCCTTATCAATCAAGATACGAATCATCCCAAATGGATACTTAGCTATGAAGAGATAGCTAAGCGATTAGATATATCCCTATCGCATGCTTCAACAATGCAAATTGCCTTTACCAAAGTCCTGAAAGATGGTCTTTGGCGTTTTGCCGTGCAGTTTGATGGTCAAAAGGAAGGCAGCGAATATTCGATAGACGTAAATCCCGATACAGGCAGCATCGAATGGGTGCAGAGCATTGAAGAAATGCCTGATGGGGAGGTTATGCTCCATTTTAATCATTAATTAATCAGTAAAATTTTATATAAATGGCAGTTAAGAAATCTGAGTTATACAGCTCTTTATGGGAGAGCTGTAACCAGTTGCGTGGCGGCATGGATGCCAGCCAATATAAGGATTATGTACTTGTTGTACTCTTCCTAAAATATATCAGTGACAAGGCAAAGGCTGATAAGGATTATCTTCTCAATATTCCTGAAGGATGTTTTTGGGAGGATATTCTTGCGCTTCGTTGTAAAAGTAATATCGGTGAAAGACTGAATGAAATCATCCATCAGATTGCAGAGGAAAATGATCTGAGCGGCGTGATTGATACTGCCGATTTTAATGATGATACCAAACTGGGTAAGGGTAAGGACAAGGTAGATACTTTGTCTAAACTTGTTACGGCTTTCACAAAAAATGCACTTGATTTTTCCAGCAACCGTGCTGGTGATGATGACCTTCTGGGTGATGCCTATGAATACCTGATGAAGAATTTTGCTTCAGAAAGCGGTAAGAGTAAGGGACAGTTTTATACTCCAGGTGAGGTGAGTCGTGTGATGGCAAAGGTGATTGGCATTCATCAGGATCTACATGAAAATATCTCGATTTATGACCCAACCTGTGGCTCAGGCTCACTACTTTTGAGAGCTTTGAGCGAGTCTTTGCATCCCAACAATACGGCTCTTTTTGGTCAGGAGAAAGACATCAATAATGTGGGTATGGCTAAGATGAATATGATTCTTCACGGCTATGAATGCAGTGATATTCAGCAGGGTGATACCCTTAATAATCCACAGTTCCTCAGTTCACCTACCGCCTTGCAAACCTTCAATTACGTGGTAGCTAATCCTCCTTTTAGCCAGAAATCATGGTTGAAGAGTGCTAAGGAAAACGACATGTTTGAGCGCTGGGGTAATGGCGTAGTGGATATGGAAGAAGGCTCCCGTACTCCTTCTTCTATCGGTGTACCACCTGAGAAAAATGGCGATTACGCCTTCTTGCTTCATATCATCAAGTCGATGGCTGCTGATGGTAAGGGCGCATGCATTTTGCCTCATGGTGTTTTGTTCCGTGGCAATGCAGAGGGGGAAATCCGCAAGAACATTGTCAAGGCTGGTTATATCAAGGGACTCATCGGACTGCCACAAAACCTTTTCTATGGTACCGGAATCCCAGCCTGCATCATCATTCTTGATAAGCAGGAAGCATCTGATCGTAAGGGAATCTTTATGATTGATGCCAAGGATGGCTTTGTAAAGGATGGGAATATGAACCGTCTGCGTGAAGAGGATATCCAGCGTATTGTTGACACATGGGAAGCATGGGTTGACGTACCTCATTATGCTCGTTTTGTTCCACAGGAAGAGATAGAGAAGAATGATTACAATCTGAATATTCCTCGTTATATTGAGGCTCGTGATACCGAGATAGTACAGGATATCGATGCTCATCTTAAAGGTGGCTTGCCAAAGCACGATATAGAGCAGCTTTCCGATTATTGGGAGGCATTGCCAACTTTGAAGGATGAACTGGTAAAAAATCAGAGTAATGGTTATTATGCCTGGGCGGTATCCAGAGAGCAGATTGATGGTATCATCAACGACAATGAGGATTATCAGACTCAGCAAGCTACATTGAAGCATCATTGTAGAACTGATTTTATGGAGCAGTGGCAGGAAACCATTTACGACCTGGCAGAAAGCAGCGAAAAGCCGAAGACTCTCATTGAAAGAATGGGACAAAGCATTCGTAATCTGTTTGGCAAGGGAAACCTGTTGGTTGATGAATATGATGCCTACGAGCAGCTGATGAATTATTGGGCAGAAACCATGCAGGATGATGTCTATATGATTATGGTTGATGGCTGGAAGCTTAACCTCCGTCCTAAGCTGAAAGAGGAAAAGAAGGAAAAGAAAATGGTTCCTGTGGTGGTGAAAACCTGGAATGATTTGGAGAGTGACCTCTTGCCTGTAGAGTATATCGTAAATAGATTCTGTAAGAGTGAATTGGAAGCGTGTGATGAGTTGTCTGCCAGCATTGCTTTTATGGAAAATGAGGTGACAAGCCTTGTTGAAGAGAATGATGATGTATTTGATACAAAGAATTTCGAGAAGAAGAAGGTTAACTTGGCTTCTGTTAAGAAGCGTGCCAAAGTTACTAAAGGTGAAGAACAGGCACGTCTTATAGAGTGGATTGAGTGGCAGAATTCCATCAAGGCAGAAAAGGTCAAGTTGAAGGAAGCTAATGACAAGTTGTTGTCTTGTGTAAAAGAGGAATATGAATTGTTGGCGCAGAATGAAATGAGAGTAAAGAATCTCGTAAAGGAGAAGTGGGTAAATGCTATTTCTACTCGCATAGAATCTGAGTTGAGCCGTAGCATTGAGCAGCTGAAAAGTCAGCTTTCTGCCATTTCTGAACGCTATGACCAGACTCTTCCTTCTATTGATAAGGAAGTTGAAGATTATGAAAGCAGGGTGAATGCTCATCTTGCTCAAATGGGTTTTGTTCTTTAATGAATGGAGGATTGAGTATGGCTGAAATGAAAAGTGGTTATAAAATGACGGATATCGGGGTGATACCTGAGGACTGGGAGGTGAAGACATTGGGTAAATTGGCTTGTATAAATGGTAGAATAGGTTTTAGAGGTTATACTGTAAAAGACTTAGTAAGAAAGGGAGAAGGCGCTATTGCTATAGGTGGTAAGCATATTTCTAAAAATTATTTAGATTTATCCGATGCAGAATATATCTCTTGGAAAAAATATTATGAGTCTCCTGAGATAATGGTTAAACAAGGCGATATTGTTCTTGCTCAAAGAGGAACACTAGGTAAGTCTGCGCTAATAAAGTCTGATATAGGTCCAGCCACAATAAACCCTAGTTTGGTTTTGATAAATAAAATTAAATGTAATAATTTATATTTAATCTATAATATGCAAAGCTCATCGGTAACGGATTATATTCTGCAAATAAATTCCCAAACCTCTATTCCGATGATTTCGCAAAAGCAAATTGAAGGGATTAAAATAGCAATTGCAAAATTAGATTGTGAGCAGGCAGCCATTGCCACAGCCCTTTCTGATGTTGATTCTCTTATCTCTGCTTTAGCCAAAAAGATAGAGAAGAAGAAGGCTATCAAGCAGGGCCTTATGCAGCAGCTCCTTACTGGTAAGAAAAGATTGCCTGGATATAAGGGATTAGCTCTTGTGAAAAATGAAAAAATGGAATATCCTGGTGATTGGGATGTCGTTAAACTGGGCGATTTATGCAGAATCATAACCAAACAAACTGGTTTTGATTATAGTGCAACAATAAAGCCCTCTTTACGAACGAGTCGAGGATTAGGAGTGCTCCCATTTATTCAAAATAAGGATTTTGAAGGATATAAGATTAATTTTAATACAGATTTCTATATCCCGAAAGATGTTGCGATGCATTTTCCTCAAATCTTGTTGGATGAACCTTCTCTTCTAGTTTCTATTTCGGGTAGAATTGGAAATGTTGGATATTATTTGTCTAGCAAATTAGCTTTTATTGGAGGTGCTATATGTGTAGCTAAATTCTGGAAGAAGGAATATATTCCTTGGGTGATGCTTTATTTGCAATCAAGTAAAGGGCAAAATGAAATCTTCATGAATGAAAAAGCAGGTGCACAACACAACATAACTGTTGAGGCTATTAGGAATTTTAGAATTCCAATGCCGTCAATATCAGAGCAAACCGCCATCGCCAACATCCTTTCCGATTGCGATTCTGAAATCGCCGCACTCGAAGAAAAGCGAGATAAATACAAGGAGATTAAGCAAGGCATGATGCAGCAACTCCTGACAGGCAAGATCCGTTTAATTAAGTAAAAATGATAGCTTATGGACTCACATATAGGCGAACCCGAAAGACCGGTTCAAAACAGATTGCTAGCTCTCTTCAAGGAGAAGCTAAAGTACGAATATCTCGGCAACTATGAGTATCGTACTTGTAATCGTAACATAGAAAGAAAACTTCTCTTCGATTACTTGATGAGTACGAAAAAGTGGTCGGGGGATGAGGCGAAGCGTGCCATTACTAAATTGGAAAAGGAGGCATACTGTACACCTCAGAACATGCAGGAGAAGAACGAGAAGGTATATTCCCTGCTCCGTTATGGAGTGAATGTATCTCCAGATGTAGGTACCAAAAAGATTACAGTGAATCTGATAGACTGGGAGCATCCTGATAAAAACCAATTCTATATTGCAGAAGAAGTAACCATCAACAGCAGCACGCCTGATAGTTTTACAAAACGACCAGACTTGGTTATCTATGTGAATGGTATCGCCTTGGCTGTGATCGAACTGAAACGAAGTAAGGTGAGCGTGCATGATGGTATCCGTCAGACGATAGGCAATCAGCAGGAGAATTTTATCCGTCCTTTCTTTTCAACGGTGCAACTGCTTTTTGCCGGCAACGATAGTCAGGGCTTATATTATGGCGTGATAGATACACCCGAAAAGTTCTGGCTCAGATGGAAAGAACCGGATGCAAGCATTCCTAACGAACTGGATAGAAGTGTTACCCAGTGGCTTAATAAGGAACGATTGCTGGAAATAATTCATGATTTTCTGGTCTTTGATGCTGGAGTCAAGAAGGTTTGTCGCCCTAACCAGTATTTTGCCGTAAAGGCAGCTCAACCACGTTGCGAGAAGAAAGAAGGTGGTGTGATATGGGAAGCGCAGGGTAGTGGCAAAAGCCTGATTATGGTTTGGCTGGCAGAGTGGATTCATGAGAATATTGATAATTCTCGTGTTGTTATCATCACCGACCGAGAAGAACTGGATGAACAGATTTCTGATGGTTTCAAGGATACCGGAGAAAATATTGCCCGTGCCAAGAGCGGTGCAGGTCTTATCGGTATGCTCAATGAAGAGGCACCTTGGCTGCTCTGTACCTTGATTCATAAATTTGGAAAGAAGAATGTGGAAGGTAAGGGCGATATGGCTGGAGTGAAATCAGAGATACCCCTGGAAAAGTATCTGGAGGATATTGTAGCACAACTTCCCCAGGGATTTAAGGCAAAGGGAAACATCTTCGTCTTCATCGACGAGTGTCATAGAACGCAAGGCGGTTATCTGCATGAAGCCATGAAAACCATCATGGGCAAAGATGTGATGATGATAGGTTTTACAGGTACTCCTCTTCTCCATACACAGAAGAAAGATACCTGGCAGACCTTCGGGCCGCTGATTCATGCCTATAGGTTTAATGAAGCCGTAGAAGATGGTGTGATTCTCGACCTGCGCTATGAGTCAAGAAAAGTTGACCAGTTCTTGGGCAACAAGGATAAGATAGATGCCTGGTTTGAGAAGAAGACAAAGGGACTGAATAAGGTGGCTGCAGCCCGGCTGAAAGGTAGATGGGCAACCATGCAGAACATCTTCAGCAGCCGTCAGCGTATAGATGCAGTGGTGGGTGATATTTGCTTGGATATGGACACCACGCCGATGCTGGTGAACCGGCGTGGTAATGCCATTCTTGTGGCAGACAGCATTTATCAGGCTTGCAGATATTGGGATGCCTTTCAGAAGACAGCCTTAAAGGGACATTGTGCCGTGATTACCAGCTTTGAGGCAAAAGCAGATGATATCAATATGGCATCATCCGGCGAGAACGAATCTGAGGATGAATACAAATATCGCATCTACAAGGAAATGACAGATGGACATAAAAGCGTTTCTGCCTTTGAGGCCTATGCCAAGAAGGAATTTATTGACCATCCTAAGAATATGCGCCTCCTGATTGTGGTAGATAAACTGCTTACTGGTTTCGATGCTCCATCTGCCTGTGTGCTTTATATTGATAAGCACATGGAAAACCATAATCTCTTCCAAGCTATCTGCCGTGTGAATCGCGTGGATGGTGATGATAAGGAATATGGCTACATTGTAGATTATCAGAATCTGTTTGAATGCATATCAGGAGCCATTGGCGACTATACTTCTGATGGGGCTGCTTTGAGCGGCTATGACAAAGAAGATATCGAAGGCTATATCAAGGAGAAAAACAAGGCGTGCCGAAAGGATTTGGAAGAAGCCAAGGAACAGGTGGACGCCTTGCTTGAACTTGTTCATCCTCAAACAAGAGAAGGATTCTTCAGATATTTTGTCTATGATGATAATGCCCCGGAAGAGGAGATGGACAAGCAGTTGGATGATAATGCGGAAAAGCGCTCTAAGCTTTATAAGTATGTGCGTCGCTATCTGAATTGTTATGCCAACTTAGCCAATTCGTTGGAGGATATGGGGTATAGCGAAGCGGAACGCAAGGAGTATGCTGAATGTGCCAAGAAGTATGATGCCTTGAAGCGTGAGATAGAACTGCGCAGTAACGACCATATTGATATGAGACGTTATGAACCGGATATGCGTCAGGTTCTTGATCTTTATGTGAAGGCTGAGGACAGTGAGGTGATAGCCAAACTGGACGATACCTCTTTTCTGGATATTGTGGCTGCTCAAAATGAAGAACAGCTCAATGATTTGCCTGACGAACTGAAAGATGAATATGGCAGGGCATCAGCAGAGACCGTAGAAGCGAATCTGCGTGAAGTAATCCGCAAGGACAGTCCTTTCAATCCTGCTTATTACGGAAAGCTTTCCATCATCTTGCAGGAGTTGATAGATAAGCGCAAAAAGGAAATGCTGGATTACGAAGAGTATATGAAAGAACTGATAGAACTTGTAAAGAAAGCGAGAGGAAAATCAGCTAATTCATATCCCGAATCCATCAAAACCCCTGGCATGCGAGCTCTCTATGATAACTTGGGACAGAATGAATACCTGGCTATTCGGGCTCATGAGGTAATCAAGGAGAATGCCCTTGTTGGTTTCAGAGATAATAGATTGAAACAAAGAAAATTGATCAAAGCACTCGCAAAATTGCTGGGAGACGAAATGGCACAGAAGATATATGATATAATCAAACTTCATGATGAGTATGGAAAAGGTTACTGTTAGTAATATCGATATAGAGGTGGAACGCAAGAATATCAAGCATATCCATCTTGCCGTGTATCCACCTGATGCAAGGGTTCATATTTCGGCTCCGGAGTTTATGACGCTAGAAAGTCTCCAGCTTTATGCCATCGACCATCTGGTATGGATTCGACAAGCCATTGCTCGAATCAATAGCACTGAGAGACAGAGTGACCGTATCTATGTATCGGGCGAAGACCATTATTACATGGGTCGTCGATATCTGCTTAAAGTTCACGAGAAGGGTTTTGGACCAACTGTTAAAATCAGTGGCAGATATATCAACCTATTCGTGAAGTATGGTGCAGACAAGGTGTATCTGGCTAATGCCATGAAGGAGTGGTATCGAGCTAAGTTGATGCATTTGCTGGATACGCTGGTTCCTAAATGGGAAGAGAAGATGGGCTTGAAATGTGGTGGCTTTACTATTCGGGAAATGAAGACAAGGTGGGGTAGTTGTAACCAGCGCACCCATAAGCTTCTCTTTAACCTGGAATTGGCGAAGAAACCTAAGCCTTGCATCGAGTATGTGGTGGTGCATGAGTTAGCCCACATCGTGTCTAAAAATCACGATGCTCAGTTTAGAGCTGTGCTTGACAAGCACATGCCTATGTGGGAGAAGTACAGGGATGAACTGAATGAATTTATTCTATGAAGAGATTCTAAAATAGAAATGCTTATGCATGAAATGAACAAAGACCTGCCTTACGAGCAGCAGGTAAAAGTCTTGCTCCGCCATTACGACCAGCTGGTGGAGGAGAACAAGGCCTTGAAGGCTCGAATAGAGGAAATGACCCGGTATGGAGATCCTGCCGAGCTGAAGAAAAAGCTGGATTCTCTGCCTTCCAATGTCAAACAGCTCAGGGAACTCTATCGTGAAAGAGATTCCAGAATCAACTGGGGCAAGAAGAAACTGGTGAATTATCTGAGAAGCGCTGGGGTGAAAATCCCACCCCTCATGTCGTTCACAAGAGCCGTGGAAATGGTAATAGAATTGCCAGTCCATCCATAAAAGTTGAGGAGAGGAAGTGTAGCACTAAAAATGCTCACTTTCTCTCTTTTTTTTGTTATTCTGTAGTTAATTTTTGTTCAAGTATTAACGTTTCTGAAAAATATACCCTCCTATTTTTGCTATGTGGGTAATGTGTTTGGCTGTTCCAACTATTAGTAGTAAATTCGCATAAATTTACAATTAATATGCTGGATATAGCAGAACATAGAAGGGTGTTGATTCTGGAGAATTTAGCTCAGCTAGACAAAAGAATTGATAAGATACAGGAAGAATGCATCATCTTGTATCTCAATTCATTTATTGGTGGCAAAGCTGAACAGATATCTGCATATCAGTTTTCTAATATCACGCATATAAAGTGTGATACAGTGCTTAGAGTGCTGAAGAGAAGTGTAAGTCTTCAGCCTTTGCAGCAGAGAAGATGGTGCTGCTGTATCCTATATAATTGGGATAGAATCGTTGATGAACTGATCAAACGACATACGGCGGAAGGTAAGAAGTTTGACAAGAGTCTGTTTGAAAAGAATTTCAATGAAGCCTTTTCGCAGTGGATTACTTTTGCGAGAGACTTGAAGCAACTTAACAATTTGGAAGCACATATAGCAAAATACCAAAAGCTTTTTGTGCCTAAAATTAAATAATGAATAACTATTAATTTTATCTAAAAAATTCAACATGAAACGAACTAATACACTTACCTAGGGAAGACTTGTCTGCCGACATCGAGGATGCCACCCTAAGAAGCTCTCCTTGGCTATTTCTAGTCTAGCCCTCCGCGTACCAATTAGAGGACCATATCAAGTTTTAGTAATAATTTAAACTACTTAAGATATGGATAGAATATCATTTTTTAGAATTATCCGTTTTTTGTGTAAAAACGGTGGTGTTTGCTTGGTTAAGAATGTTGTGTATGTACAGCCTCATAGCAAATATATAGAGAATAATTACGAGAATTCTGATGAAGACATAAAACTACATACTGATGAATAGAAGTTTCCATTTTGCAGGTTCCGTAACCTATATAGAGAACTATTATGAGAGTCATGAACATCAACATAAGGATTCCGATGATTCTTCTGAAATGAAGAATGATACCGATGAAGTTGTTTTTGAACAGAGTGTTAAGGTGAAGTGTGCTTCATCTTCTGCGGGAAGAAGTGCCGAAAATCTCTTTTCTACTCCTGAGGGTGAAAAGGATGTGGGGCTTACCGGGAAGATGGCAGATGCTTTTGTGAAATATCTCAAGCTGCATCATATTTCAGACAGTCAGCTTTCCACTTCCGATGGTTTGTTGAACAAGAGTGTGGTGGCGTTTTTCCTGCGTTGGTCTAATCAGGGCTATGTGAGCGCTGGTGTTCCTAATGGCTCATCCATCACTCGTTTTCTGCACGATGATTGTCATCTGGAACTGGGTGTTACCCAAAAGTCGTATGGCAATTATATCAGAAAGAAGATCAATGACGGGAATATAGATTATGAGGTAGAGGGTTTTGTGGAGGATTTCGCAAAGTCTCACAATATATAGAATCTTGCGCCGAATGATAGACTTCATTTGACGTAAAGAAAATAATTATAT
>JAIINY010000382.1:0-2066 GCA_022741625.1 Prevotella sp.
GGGCAAACTGCCAATGTAGGAGCTACTGCCTTATCATGAGTTCTTCTCTTAAGTGTACGTGTCTTTGACTGTCTTCTTTTAGGATGTGCCATAATTTTTTAAATGTTTTAATTTTTGAATTTTACTTTTTTAATTTTAAAAGAGCTGCCCATCGTGGATCTACAGATTCTTCGTCTTCCTCACCGCTTCGGGCGGCAGAATGCTGTTGGAGCATTTCAATCATAGCAGGATTGCATTTTCCAGGTGCATGCACGTGCTTGATGGGAATGTTAAGATCTATAAATTCATAGATGAACCACGAGATATCGAGCATTCCTTCGTTCTCGGCCACAATCACGAGGTCATCTTCTTCTGAGTAGTCGTCTCCGAACTTGACCATGAGTCTGTCATCGGTCTCAATGGACTGGTCCATATCATCCAGACAGATGTCACATGGTATGTGTACCACTCCCTCTGTGTGAAAATTGAGCTCGAAGAAGTCGTCCGTCCTGTTAATGGACAGACTACTCTGCAACTCGCCTCTCTGAATATCAGGAGCGTCTATTGCCTGAAAGTATTCATCGTCTAGCTTAAACTCCAAGTTTGTTACACCTTGAGGCAAAGCTTTCAAATCAATCTTAAAAGACTCTATATTACACATAATTCAATATATACCATATTGGTTTCGGGCTGCAAAGTTACAAATAATTTTTGAGATAAAATAATTTTTTATGTAAAAATCACTAAAATCTCTCATTATTAACCGATTGTTCTCGGATAATTTGCCATTTTCTGGCTTTTCAGGCTCTAGGATTCCATCTTGAGTTCGATTCTGAAGGTTGTACCCTTGCCTGGTTCGCTGTTTTTTATCCATATCTTGCCATGATGGTATTCTTCTACGATTCGCTTCGCCAGCGACAGTCCCAGTCCCCAGCCACGCTGCTTCGTCGTAAAACCAGGTCGGAATACATGCTTCAAATCCTTCTTCCTGATTCCCTTACCTGTATCTTCTACTTCAATGATGGCACGATGAGAAGCTTCCATCAAACGGAGGGTAATCCGTCCGCCTTCTGCTCCCATCGCATCTACGGCATTCTTGCAGAGGTTTTCGATCACCCATTCAAAGAGGGAGGCATTCATCCTGACGATAACTTCATGGGAAGGCATTTCCTTCACCAGCTGCACCTTCCGGGAGGTTCGACGGTCCATATACGCTATGACATGCTCCAGCACCTCGTTCAGACTGGCTGGCACAGGCTCCGGCAGTGAACCGATCTTTGAGAATCGGTCGGCTATCAACTGGAGCCGCTTTACATCCTGGTTCATCTCAGGAATCAGTTCATCATCGGGATAATTCATACGGAGGATTTCAATCCATGCCATCAGACTGGAGATTGGGGTACCCAACTGGTGAGCGGTTTCCTTCGACAGTCCCACCCAAACCTTATTCTGTTCCGCCTTTTTGGAAGTGAGCAGGGCAAAGATAGCGATGACCACAAAGAGCAGCACTACACCTAATTGTATATAGGGATAGGCAGAAAGCCTGCGGATCATCACCGATTCATCATAGCACACCTGCAGATAATCATGGGCAGAGTCATCGAGTTCTATCTTGATATTCTTGCCCTGAGCCAGCAGTCGTTGTCCGATAAGAGAAGCCTGACGCAAGGAATCCTGTTCATCCTTTCCCTCGATCTCCACATTTCTGAAGGTTTGAGCCTTATTCTGGTCATCGAGCACGATGACAGGGATACTATGATTTTCATTGATTACCTTGAGCACCAGACTCAGATCCGTATTTTCATCAGCCTTATTGAGAGAGCGCATAGCTTCCGCCCATACCTCCATCCTATTCCGTTCCTCCGTAGCCAGATCCCGCACCAGGAAATGAGACACGAGCAAAGAGGCGACAGCAATCAAAACCGCTGCTATCACCCAGTAAATCTTCACCTGACGTATCCTATCTGTCCAATTCATGCTGTAAAAATACAAAAAAGCCTCAGAAATCTTTCGAAATCTGAGGCTCTTGATAAAAGAAGGCGGCTACCTACTCTCCCGCATTGCATTGCAGTACCATCGGCGCAAGT
>JAIINY010000383.1:0-2044 GCA_022741625.1 Prevotella sp.
ACTCTCATCCACTACCAAAAGATTGAATACTCGTTTCATAACTTGTTTCTCCTATTAATTTTTATTGTTCAACATAATCTTATCTGTAAGAAGAGGAATCTTCCCTGCTTCTATTTACCTCTTTAAAGAAAGATTAGAGGGAAAAATTAAGAAAAGGTACATAAAAAATTTGCTTGTATCGTTATTTTTTGTAATTTTGCAGAAAATAAGAAACAAGAGTATGGGCAATATGAAATATCCGATAGGCATACAGAGCTTTGAGAAAATCATCACAGAAGGATATCTTTATATAGATAAGACTCAGATGATTTATGATATGGTAGAAAATGGCAAGATTTACTTTCTGAGTCGTCCCAGACGATTTGGAAAGTCACTCCTCGTTTCTACACTTGAATGCTATTTCCAAGGAAGAAAAGAACTGTTCAAGGGCTTAGCCATTGATAACCTGGAAACCAACTGGAAACAATATGCGGTATTCCACCTTGACTTCAACGGCAAGGATTTCACACAAGCAGGTCAGCTGGAGAAGACGCTGATTGATTTCGTTAAATCGCAGGAAGCCATCTACGGCAAGGCCCCCTTTGCTTCCACCCTCGGCGACAGATTCATTGGCGTTCTGAGAAATGCCCACGAAAAAACAGGACTTCGCGCCGTTGTCCTTATTGATGAATACGACAAGCCTCTGCTAGACGTATTGGATTCTACACTGAAAACAACCGATGCAGATGGCAACGAGCGGCTGTTGGAAGATAGGCATCGGGAAATTCTGAAAAGCTTCTACAGTGTATTCAAGGCTGCCGACAAAGACCTGCAATTCGTTCTGCTTACGGGAGTTACCAAGTTTTCGCAAGTAAGCGTATTCAGCGGTTTCAACCAACCCGAAGACATCAGCCTTTCTGCCCACTTCGATACGCTTCTCGGCATCACTGAAGACGAGTTGCAATCAACCTTTGCGCAGCAAATCACAGAAATGGCCGAGGAATATGATGTTTCAAAGGAAGATATGCTGATAAAACTGAAACGCCAGTTTGATGGTTACCATTTCAGCCGCAGGATGCGAGGCGTATATAATCCTTTCAGTATCTTGCGCGCCTTCAAGGAAATGCTCATCGATGACTATTGGTTCAAAACGGGTTCACCCACCTATCTGGTTCGCCTACTAGCTCATAGCGATGAAAACATCAACGAACTGGTGGGGAAATATTATCCCACCAAGGATTTCGACGATTACAAGGTCACCGTAGAGCGCCCTTTACCTATGATATACCAAAGCGGATATCTGACTATCAAGGGATGGTCAAGGAATACCAATTCCTATCTGTTGGATTTTCCGAACGATGAAGTTAGAAGGGGATTCATCAGTTTGCTGGCAGCAGATTATCTGAAGCCAAAGGTTTCACCAGATTCCTGGGTTCTACAGGTAATCGAAGCATTGGGAAAGGGAGAATGCAAAAAGCTGCATCAGCTGATGGTTTCTTTCTTTGCCAGCATCCCTTATTCCCAGCGAAGAAAAGATGATGAACGTGAGAAGGAGCGTTATTTCCAATATACGTTCTATCTGGTATTGAGGATGATCAGCTCCTATACCATCTTCATTGAAAAAGAACAGAGCGAAGGAAGAGTAGATTGCATCATAGAAACTCCTCTATACATTTATATATTTGAGTTTAAGAGGGATGGAAGCGCAAGAGAAGCGCTCCAGCAAATCGAAGATATGGGATATGCCCGGGAATATTTATCAGATAAGAGAAAGATATTCAAGATAGGATGCAGTTTCTCATCAAAAACAGGAACAATAAATGATTGGGGAGAGAACTGAATCTCTCTCCGATTGCATTTTATAAATCACATATTTATTATATAAGGAGATAAGGAGATGAAAGAAATATTGATAGTAGGCATCGGCAGCTTCTTCGGGGGCGGCATGAGATATTGGATTTCAAAGATGGTGCAATCCTGCACGGTGATTGCCTTTCCGTTCGGAACGATGGCGGTGAATGTGGCGGGATGCCTCATCATCGGGTTTCTCTCGGGATTGAACTGG
>JAIINY010000384.1:0-2032 GCA_022741625.1 Prevotella sp.
CTTGATTATTTGCATATATCAAATAATAATTGTACATTTGCGGTGTAAATATAAACATCGAAGATTATGGCACTTAAGTTATATCCATTAGGCATACAGACTTTCGAGCGAATCCGCAAGGAAAACAAGCTCTATATCGACAAGACGGAATACGTTTACCGCCTGACGCACACCAGCGGTACCTATTTCTTCTTGGGACGTCCACGCCGCTTTGGAAAATCCCTGTTTCTCACCACCCTCCAGAGTTACTTTGAAGGCATGAAAGACTTATTCAATGGTCTTGCCATCGAAAAGCTGGAAAAGGAGTGGACAGAATATCCTGTGCTCCACTTTGATTTGAGCGGAGGCAAACACATGAATAAAGAACAGCTGGAGAGATATCTCGCATTCATACTGGAAACAGAAGAAAAGAAATGGGGTATCACACAGCCACAAATTGATGCCAATAATCGATTGACAGAACTGATCAATACTGCATACGAGAAATCCGGAAAACAGGTAGTCGTGCTTATTGATGAATATGATGCGCCCATACTGGATGTGGCTCACGAGCAAGAACAGTTAGATACCTTGCGCAATATCATGCGCAACTTTTTCAGTCCTTTGAAATACAGCGAAGCTAAACTACGCTTTGTCTTCCTGACAGGCATCACCAAGTTCTCGCAAGTCAGCATCTTCAGCGAACTGAACAACATCACCAACATATCCATGAATGATGATTATGCTGGTATCTGTGGCATCACCAAAGAAGAACTTCTGATGCAGATGTCGGAAGATATTGACGAACTTGCCCGAAGAAGAAACATAACGAAAGAACAAGTCATCGACAAGTTAAAAGAGAACTATGACGGCTATCATTTCACAAGATTCTCACCCGATATCTTCAATCCATATAGCCTGCTGAATTGCTTTGCTGAAAACAAGTTCGGATCCTATTGGTTTACTTCCGGCACTCCAACTTATCTCATCAATATGATGCGCAAATATCAGGTAGTTCCTACAGATATCATCACCCGAGTGGAGGCTGATGCCAGCGAGTTTGATGCTCCTACGGAGAATATGCCAACCATCATGCCGCTGCTTTACCAAAGTGGATATATCACCATCAAGGAATATCATGAAGACTACAACTATTACGTTCTTGATGTTCCCAACAAGGAGGTAGCAGATGCTCTTCGTCATATTCTCTCTGCTTACAGACTATCGGTCGGCCTCAACTTCGACAGTAAAACTGGGAATATCGAAAATTGGGTAATCGAAAAAGCATAAGATAAAAATATCTGTCTGCAACATCATAGAGGAAGGTATGGTCTATGCATAGATAAGACAGCTTTCTGATACATCTAAAAAGCAAAAAAGAAAAGTTTATTATGTCAATATTCAGTCGCCTCTTTGGAAGGAAGAACAATCTCACCGTAAGCTCTGACATCAAGAAGAAAGATGCCAGAAGCAGAAATATTGCCTTCGTGGATACCGAAGTGGGACTGAAAGACCATAAAATACACGATATCGGGGCATTAAGTTATGACGGAGCTACCTTTCACCAAGCATCACAGACGGCACTGAACAAGTTCCTGCAGGAAAGAAAGGTTGACTATATCTGCGGGCATAACCTCATTCATCACGATGCCCGCTATCTCCAACTCAACGGCATACTGATAGATACCCTCTATCTCTCCCCGCTCCTCTTCCCCAAGCGCCCTTACCATCATCTTGTAAAGGACGACAAACTGATGAGCGAGCAGATGAACAATCCTGTAAATGACTGCGAGAAAGCCAAGGAGCTTTTGATGGATGAAATCGCTGCATGGAATCAATTATCAGAAAGGAAGAGGAAAATCTTCACCTTGCTGCTCCAGAATGAAGAGGAATTCAGAGGATTCCTGATGTATGTGGGAGCCATCGAAAAGGATGACGCAATGATAGGCGTTTCAGAATACATTCTTTCTGAATACAAGAATCATATTTGCGCCCATGCCGATATTCCGGCTCTTGCAGCCCAGTCGCCTTGCGGCTTGGCATACGCCTTGGC
>JAIINY010000056.1:0-13783 GCA_022741625.1 Prevotella sp.
GTATCTTGGGTAGATGATAAGGGTAACGTTCAGACTAACATGGGTTACCGCGTTCAGCACAACAACGTAATCGGCCCTTACAAGGGAGGTCTTCGCTACCACAAGTCTGTAAACTTGGGTATCCTGAAGTTCCTTGCTTTCGAGCAGACTTTCAAGAACTCTCTCACTACTCTCCCTATGGGTGGTGCAAAGGGTGGTTCTGACTTCTCTCCACGTGGCAAGAGCAACAACGAGGTGATGCGTTTCTGCCAGGCTTTCATGACTGAGCTTTACCGTCACATGGGGCCAGACGAGGATGTTCCTGCTGGTGATATCGGTGTAGGCGGCCGTGAGGTAGGTTACCTCTTCGGTATGTACAAGAAGTTGACTCACCAGTTCCAGGGTGTCTTGACCGGTAAGGGTCAGGAGTTCGGTGGTTCTCTCATCCGTCCTGAGGCTACTGGTTACGGTAACGTTTATTTCCTCTGCAACATGCTCGCTACCAAGGGCATCGACATCAAGGGCAAAACTGTATTGGTTTCTGGTTCAGGTAACGTTGCTCAGTACACTATGGAGAAGTTGCTCCAGTTGGGTGCTAAGCCTGTTACATGTTCAGACTCTGATGGTTACATCTACGATCCAGACGGTATCGACCGCGAGAAGCTCGACTACATCATGGAGCTCAAGAACGTAGAGCGTGGCCGTATCAAGGAATATGCTGAGAAATATGGCGTGAAATATGTAGAGGGTGCTAAGCCTTGGTTTGAGAAGGCAGACATCGCACTGCCATCTGCTACTCAGAACGAGATCAACGAGGAGGCTGCCAAGGCTCTCATCGCAAACGGTGTATTCGCTGTAAGCGAGGGTGCTAACATGCCTTCTACTCCAGAGGCTATCAAGGTGTTCCAGGATGCCAAGATCCTCTACGCTCCAGGTAAGGCTGCCAACGCTGGTGGTGTGGCTGTTTCTGGTCTTGAGATGAGTCAGAACTCTGAGCGCCTGAAGTGGTCACGCGAGGAGGTTGACGCCAAGCTCCACGACATCATGAACGATATCCACGCTAACTGCGTGAAGTACGGTACAGAGAACGACGGTTACGTAAACTACGTAAAGGGTGCTAACGTAGCCGGATTCCTGAAGGTAGCTAAGGCTATGATGGCTCAGGGTATCGTATAAAAAGATAAAAATCGTAAAAAGATAAAAGGATTTAATCATTTATTAGTTATTAATAGAAGCGGCGGGCTCGTGAGAGTCCGCCGTTTTGCTATTGTCCTGAATCCAAATTCGGAAACGGGTGCCGAAAAAATGAATGAGTTCTAAATGAATCAGACCGGAGTATCTTCCGGATTCTCCTTGAAGAGATCTTCTGCCTGTGGAAGCTCATCTTCATCAAACCACTGTGCGAGCTTGTCGTGAGCCTTCTGCTTCGCATCCTCAGAAACATCTCCCCATACCTTATGAAGCACGAAGATGAGCACTGCCAGGTCGTCGCTCAGTCCCGCTATCGGAATGGCATCGGGAATCACATCGAGCGGACTGATGAGGTAGCCCAGGGCGCCGATAATCATCGCCTTGTCCTTGAGCGCCACCTTGTCACTCTCCAGCGTATAATAGAGAATGAGAGCTGCATAAACCATCTTGGCACCTGCACGCTTTGCCACATGCGAAATCTTCTCGACAAATGCACTCTGAGTGAATTTGTCCTTATAAGCCATAAAATCAGGTAAATTCATATCTTCAATGCTTTAAAGTTATTATCTTTTTTCATAGAAGAGTACTGCCTTGATAAAGGTCTCCATCTTCGTTTCCTTGTGCTTGTTCACACGGTAGAGGATCACCATCTGAAGCAATGCCTTGCAGAAGCAGGCGAGCAGCAGACCGATGATGATGGCGATGATGGTGGTCATTGCCTTGCCGTTCTCATAGATAGGCGACTTATCTGGGAAGCAGGAAAGGATCAATACGGGGATGACGGTGATGAAACCGCCCACCGTGAGCTGCGTGCGCTTGGAACCGCCCATGTCGAGGATGGCCTGCTTATCGAAGAGATAGTCATCCAGCTCCATGCGGGTAAGTCCATAGTTCTCCAACTTAGGGAAGTCGGGCTCATCGCCATACTTCTGCATCTTGTTGGTTACCTTGTGCTCAAAATCGTCTAATATCTGCTTTTCCGGTTCTCTAAGATTCATAATTGCTGGTTATTTTAAATGGTTTGAAACACCGCACCATACATTGCATTGACAGGTATATATGTCTCCATATCTTATTGTATATATGATGCAGAAAGAACTAAAAGAAAGAAAGCAGTGCTCCTATAAGCCGAGTTCTGTACCCATACCGTCAGAAACGATACGGGTGCCTGTCATTTATCTAGTCCCAGAGTCACCCCTGGGCTCAAGCACTCTACCCTCCGCAGCAGCCCGAAGGCAATCGGACGAGCCGCCCTCAATCTGCGGTTTACATGAGCTTACAGCTCCCAGATGGCACAGCCTGGCGATCACCCGCCAGCTGGTGGTCTCTTACACCACCTTCTCACCCTTACCCGACACTAAACCACGATGCCCTGCCGGAGCCTGACTTCGCTACGGAATAAGTTTCGGGCGGTAATTTTCTTCTACCGACACCTACTGTCACCAATAGCTTCTATTTTCGGAAGTGGGATGCCCTACGCTGCCCGGACTTTCCTCTCGCACCCTCCAGTAGAGAATGCCAGCGACAAGCCGGAGCACTGCTTTCGAAATGCAAAGATAGCAAAAAAGTTCGACTTAACCGCCAATTTCTCTGAGTTTTTAAACTCTTTTCGCTTTTGGGGAATGATTTTACTGCTTTCTCATCCCAAAAGACTGACATTCCAGTCATCTTTTTCTCTTATTCCGTTCACATTCGTTTGCATATCAAGAAATTTTAATTTCATATATAAAACTATCATTTTTCCGAAAAGTAGCAAACAATTGTAAAAATAGAGCTATTCTTGTTTAAGAGCCGTTAAAGTGTTAATTTCAAATGTTAAAACGGAATAAAAAATGACTCAAAGTTATACGTATATCAAAAAATGACTCTATATTTGCAACCGAAAAGCTGAGGCAAGAAGCTGACAGATTTGGCAGACCCGAAGGTTTTGGCATAGAATTGGCAGAAGGCTAAGCGCAACAATAAAAAAGGAAATAATAATAAAAAGGATATTAAACATGAAAAAGGTAACTAATTATGTAATGGCAGTGCTATGCGTAGGTTCGCTAGCATTCTCAACAGGTGCTTTCATGAAGGTGAACGCTTCACCAGCTGTAACAGCAGAGGCACCAGGTCAACCAGTTGATCTCACTTACGCAGCAGAGAAGGCTCTGCCAGCCGTGGTACATATCAAATACGTACAGAACTCGAAGGTGAAGACCGTAGATGTTCAGAGCGACCCATTCGGAGGCTTCTTCGACCCATTCGGATTCTTCGGCAATCCTGAAGGTCAGGGCGGCACACGCAAGCAGCAGGTGCAGACTCCTAAGAGAGAGGCTACAGGTTCGGGCGTGATCATCAGCTCAGACGGATACATCGTAACCAACAACCACGTGGTGGAAGGTGCAGACGAACTGACCGTGACCCTGAACGACAACCGCGAATACTCAGCACGCATCATCGGTACCGACAAGAGCACCGACCTCGCCCTCATCAAGGTGGATGGCAAGAACCTGCCTACCCTGCCTATTGCCAACAGCGACAATGTGAAGGTGGGTGAATGGGTCATCGCAGTGGGCAATCCATTCGGACTCAACAATACCGTTACCGCAGGTATCATCTCTGCCAAGGCACGTTCGCTCGGCGCCAACGGCGTGGAGAGTTTCATCCAGACCGATGCTGCCATCAACGCAGGTAACTCTGGCGGTGCACTTGTCAACACCCAGGGTGAGCTGGTGGGCATCAACGCCATGCTCTACTCTCAGACCGGTTCCTATTCAGGCTACGGCTTCGCCATCCCTACCTCTATCATGAACAAGGTGGTGGATGACCTGAAGAAGTACGGAAGCGTACAGCGCGTGATGCTGAGCATCCAGGGCAGCGACGTGCTCAACTACATCAACGCCCAGAAGGAAAACGGCAAGGACGTGAACCTGGGAACCAACGAGGGTGTCTATATCGCCAAGGTAGATGAAGACGGCAACGGTGCTGCTGCCGGACTGAAGGAAGGCGACGTGATTACCAAGGTAGATGGCAAGAAGGTGACCAAGATGGCAGAACTGCAGGAGTCGCTCAACGGCAAGCGCCCTGGCGACAAGATGAGTATCACCTACCTACGCAACAAGAAGGAGACCACCAAGACCATCACCCTGAAGAATGCCCAGGGCAACACCTCAGTAATCAAGAGCGCAGACCTCGACGTGCTCGGCGGAACCTTCCGTCCTGTTACAGAGAGCCAGAAGAACCAGCTCAGCATCAAATATGGTGTAGAGGTGATGAAGGTGAACAGCGGTGCCCTGAAGGATGCAGGCGTTTCACGCGGATTCATTATCCAGCGCGTCAACGACAGCAACATCACATCGCTCGATGACCTGCAGAAGGCTGTGAAGAGTGCTTCTACCAGCAAGGATCCTGTGCTCTACATCCAGGGTGTATGGCCTACAGGCAAGAAGGCTTACTTCGCTGTTCCACTGCAGAAGGACTAATCGGCAGAGGGACTCCTACCACCGGATGAACCGGCTGAAGTTCCTAAGAAAAGAGAACTTAATCCCCTCTGAAAAGATAAAAAATGACAAAATAGCAGGTATTTTGAAAAATATCTGCTATTTTTTTTGTTTTCTCAAACAAAAAGTGTACTTTTGCATCTACAAAATTAAATTGCTACCATGAGACAACTGAAAATTTCAAAGTCTATAACGAATCGCGAAAGCGCATCGTTGGACAAATATCTCCAAGAAATTGGACACGAGGAGCTCCTGACAACCGACCAGGAAGTGGAACTCGCACAGCGCATAAGAAAAGGGGACAAGAGAGCCCTGGAGAAATTGACCAAAGCCAACCTGAGATTCGTGGTATCTGTTGCCAAACAATATCAGAATCAGGGACTCAGCTTACCCGACCTTATCAACGAAGGAAATGTTGGGCTTATCAAAGCTGCAGAAAAATTTGATGAAACACGCGGCTTCAAGTTCATCTCGTATGCCGTTTGGTGGATTAGACAGAGCATTCTGCAGGCTATTGCCGAGCAGAGCAGACTGGTACGCCTCCCCCTCAATCAGGTGGGTAGCGTCAACAAGATAGCAAGGGAACTCAGCAGGTTCGAGCAGGAACACGAGCGCAAACCGAGCGTGGATGAGATTGCCGAGCGTGTGGATTTGCCCGAAGACAAGATTGCAGATGCCATGAAGGCGAACTCACGCCACGTGAGCATGGATGCACCTATCGCCGACGGTGAGGACAGCAGCCTGATCGACTTCCTGTCTGGCGACTCATCCAATACCGACAGGGAACTCGCCATAGAATCGCTCAAGGCGGAGGTAAGCCGCATACTGAAGCTGCTCACCGACAAGGAACAGAAGGTGCTGAGAGCATTCTTCGGAATAGACGGCTCGCCGGAAATGACCCTGGATGAGATAGGTGAAAAGTACAACCTGACGAGGGAGCGTGTAAGGCAGATCAAGGAGAAAGCCCTGCGCCGACTCAGACACAACACGAAGAATAAACTGCTGAAATCCTATCTGGGACAGTAAGCGCAAAACATAAGTATAGAAAAGAATAAATGAAAGTTTTAAAAATCGCATTAGCATTGGCTATCGCAGCCATCTCTTCATTCACGGCCCACGCCAAGAATGATCCGACAACTGCATATATGTTCGGTTTCGCATCGTCGTTCAGCGACTCTACGGTGTATATGACCAGCGTGCAGAGAGTTGATTCAGTATATCTGACTCACAAGAAGCTCTTCCTGGACAACAGAGAGAACTACTCCCTGCAGCTGAAGGAATACCTGGAGTCAATCGGTGCACCCAAACGAACCTGCATCGTAATCTTCGACCGCAACTTCAAGAAGGCGGAGAAGAAATGGACCAAGCTGCACGACCGTTACACCAAGCAGGCGAAGGCAAAGCGCCTGAAGAACGGCGAGAAGCCGAAGGACCTCCCTACTCCATGGCAGATGAAGAACATCGACGAGAGCAAGTTCATGTTCAAGGCGGTAGAGCCAAGCGACATGGAGGAGCCAAAGACCAAGGCTGAAAGAAAGGCTGAAAAGAAGGAGGCAAAGGCTCAGCTGAAGCAGAAGAAAGCTGAAGTGAAGAGCCAGCTGAAGCAGAGAAAAGCCGAAGTGAAGCAGAAAAAGGCAGAACTGAAGCAGAAAAAGGCGGAAGCCAAGAAAAAAGCTGAAGCATAAAGAAAAGAAGTTTTAAAAAAATATTTAGTAGTTAATACCTATATTAAAAATTATTTTTTAGGGCGTCAGCGGTACTAGATTACCGCTGAATGTTAGTTTTTAGTTCAGCCCCTAGGAAGTTGTGAAATCTCCAAGGGCAAAAGCCCCCGGAAGTTGTGAAACCTCCGGGGGCTTTTTTTATAGGAATAAACCTGATGTCTTTATTTCATTTTATCCTTAAACCAGTTGGTAATCTGGCGCAGGAGATGATTGCGGGTGTTACCTCCCGAAATGCCGTGGTTGCGGTTGGTGTACCAAAGCTCCTTGAAATCCTTGTCTGCCTGAACCAAAGCCTCTGAATACTCGAAGGTGTTCTGTGGATGAACATTGTCATCTGCCAGTCCATGACAGATAAGCAAGGCACCATGCTGCTTGTCGGCACGCTCGATTGGGTTTACCTTGTAGCCATCCTCGTTCTCCTGAGGAGTACGCATGTAACGCTCGGTATAGACCGTATCATAGAAGCGGTAGCAGGTAGGAGGCGCAACAGCCACACCAGCCTTGAACACAGGGCGACCTTCGCTCATACTCATCAGGGTATTGAAACCACCATAGCTCCATCCCCAGATACCGATGTTGTCCTTATCCACGTATGGCAGACTGCCCATATAGAGAGCTGTCTCCACCTGATCCTTTGACTCCAGGTCGCCGAGGCGCAGATAGGTACACTTCTCGAACTCAGCACCACGGGCACCGGTTCCACGGCCATCTACACAAGCCACGATGAATCCCTCCTGAGCCAGATAGTAATCGAAGGCTCCACCGGAACCCATACTTCCCGTGCTCCAGGAATTGAGCACCTGCTGGCTGCCCGGACCGGAATACTGGAAGAGGATGACCGGATACTTCTTGCTGGCATCGAAATCTACCGGCTTCACCATCCATCCGTCGAGCTTCACGCCCTCTGATGTTGTGAAGGTGAAGGTCTCGCGCTTGCCCCAGTTATACTGCTTGGTTTTCTCCAGCAGCTTCTTGTTGTCCTCCAGGGTCTTGATCACCTTACCCTTGTTGTTGCGTACGGTGAAAACGTATGGATGGCTGTAGCTGCTCCAGTTGTTCACGAAATAGCGGTAATCGCCTGAGAAGTAAGCCGAGTTGGAACCCTCCTCAGAAGTGAGTCGCTCCACCTTGCCGTTCTTGTGAGCCACATAAACCTGGCGGTCGTGTGCATTGAGCATGGCTGCCTGGAAGTAGATGTCGCCGGTCTTCTCATCCATGCCGTAGATGGCGGTAACATCGTAGTTACCCTTCTCTACCTGGCGGATCAGCTTGCCTTTCATATCATAGAGATAAAGGTGCATGTAGCCGTCGCGGTCGCTAGGGAGCAGGATGTTCTTCTTACCCACGATGCTATTCTCCATCACCTCTTCCTTGATGAACTTAGGCACGCTTTCCTGGATGATCTGCTTGCTCTTGCCGGTGAATGGATTCACGGAGTAGAGGCGCATATCATCCTGGTGGCGGTTCATCGTATAGACGATGAGACTGTTGGCGTCTGGAGTGGTCTTGATTCGAGGATAGTAGCCGTCTGCATCTACCGGAACATCCAGTGCGAGGGTCTTGCCCGTCTTCATATCGTAGCTCCAGAGGCTCACCTTGGAGTTGTCCTGTCCTGCTTTAGGATACTTGTAGGAATACTCTCCCGGATAATCGTGGAACTCGCTGCGAGTAGGCTTGGCGCCTTCGAAGAGTTGGAGCGAATAGGTCTTCACGTGGCTTTCGTCGAAACGGATCCAGCCGAGTGAGGTTCCGTCAGCATTCCAGGCGAAGGCACGGTTGAAGGCAAACTCCTCCTCATATACCCAGTCGGGAATACCATTGATCACTTCATTGAACTTTCCGTCCTTGGTAACCTGCACTTCCTTCTCGCCATCGGTTACGAAGATGTTGTTGTCCTTGACGAAGGCGATGTGGCGTGAATCCGGCGACCAGGTAGCTACCTGCTGGTTCTCGCCCTCAGAAAGCTTCTTGATGGTCTTGCGGGCAATATCATAGATGAAGTACTCAGCCTTGAACGAACGGCGATACACCGCCTTGCTCTTGGTGAAGACGAGCATCTTCTTGCCATCCGGGCTCATCACGTAGCCCTCTACCGACTTCATCGGAGCCTTGGCAGCCTCAACGTCGAAGAGCACAGCCACCTGCTTGCCAGTCTTGAAAGAATAACTTACTACCTGCTTGCCATCAGAACTGATGGAAGCATAGAGATCAGTACCCTCAATAGGGTTGATTCCTGTAACGTATGAGGCAGAGAATGCACCTGAAGTAATCGACTTCAAATCGAGCTTCTCAGCTGCCTGCATTACTGATGCCATCATCATCGTTGCAACAAAAATTGAAAATCTTTTCATGTATTGTATTGAATGCTTTTGTTTTTCCTGCTTCATCCAGCAGCTGACTAATCCTTATCCGATTAGTCCTTATCCTGCTGATTAGTCCTTATACAGCGCTTCGATAGGCGAATAGTCCTCGTCTTCCAGCAGTTCCTTGACTGTGATTTTCGGATTGCGCTTCACATAAGCCTGGATGGTCTTCACATACTTGGTGTCCAGGATATCCTTACCCAACGCCTTGTTCACGGTCCACATGATCTTGCCCATGTGCAGGTCACGGTCCAGCTGCGGACGGGTATCGAAATCCTTCATCGGATAGATGCTCAGCAGATAGAAGGTGAGGCAGTCGGGCACGATATACTCGCGCTGCATGGTAGCACGCTGCTGGGCTGTATAGAATTTCTTGTAGAGCGGATATTCCGGACCCAGATACTTATCCAGCGAAATTCCTACCGAATGCTCACCTACCACGATGCTCTGGTCGAGCGCACCGATCTGGGCATAGAAGTATGGCTGCTGAAGCTCAGGCAGCCAGTCGTGCAGACGACCGAACGACTTCTTCAGCTGCTCGTTGATGTCGTCCATGTTCGCATACATGGCCTCAGCATCTGCGATAAGCGACTGGAGGGTGGAATCCTGATAGAACATCAGGAAACGGTTACTGATGTTGGCGTCGGTAATGGTGCCAAGCTGCAGCATCTTCTCTATCAGTGTTCGGGTTTCTATCGGATAGTCGGTATTCATCTGCTGAAGGGCAGAGAAATCACCGGTGGTAAGGTATCTGCTTTGCAGACGGTCGTAGCGCTGCACCGTTAAAGGGACAGCGTCAACCTCCTCGTTCGGCTTGAACTTGAACTCGCAGGCCGAACAGAGCATAATAAATGCTAATATGACGATATAATCAAATATTCTTTTCACGTAATTTTAAAGTCTTCTGGTTACGACTGCAAAAATACCAAAAAATATTTAAATTACCAAGCAAAATCTCAAAAAAATAATAAAAAATAGCCAATAGCGAGCAAAATGCCAACACTTTTACTCACTATTGGCTATCTGTGCAATATTCTGCCGTTTATTGAGGAGTCAAGGAGTTAGCTCCCTACTATCGAATCGTGCAGGAAACGGAAACCTTCACGGGTTCCTCGATCTGCTTCTTCCACTCCTTCAACCACTGATACCATTCTTTCTCACCCTTGAAACCATAGGTTTCGTTGGCACTGGTATAGGCGAGCTTGTAGCTCAGCTTCTTGCCGGAAGGCTTCACCACCTGGGTGTAGCAGTCCTTGTTGGCTGGTTCCTGGCTCACCAGGGCGCTCTGCGGCACGTAGATTCCCAAGCCTACGGTTTCCAACTTGTGCTTGCCGTCGTCCTTGCCTGTAGGCCAGTCGCTGCCGTAGCAGCCACGCAGGCCCTTGCCGTCGGCAAACTCGCTGGATCCCTTCACATTGATGAGTCCGATAGCAAACTGATAACCAGAAGCATCCTTGTTGAAGAACACATCTATATCGAAAGCGCCATCATCATTTGTTTCTTCATCATAGATTCTTATTTTTAAGTTTGTTTTATCGTCTTCTTACAGCTTCGAAAAGAGTTTCTTGCCCCTGGCGTAATACTGCCAGAGGATGGAGCAATCGAAAACCTGGGGTATCTTTTCCTCCACTCTATTCTCCTGAATCTTCTTGCGGTCTTCATCGAAATCGTGCTTCCATGCCTGGAAAGCCCTGCGCGCCTTGAAGATTGCCTTGAAGTCGCCCAGGTTGCGTTTCAGGATCAGCATCTCGAAAGCAGCCAAGTAATCCAGGAACCATCTTACTCTCATAACATGAGATAATTCTTTATCGCTCAGATTCTTATAGAGCATCGTTAGATTATTTCTGAAATTCAGGAAAGTCTTCATCGGATTGCTCTTCGGTAAGGTTCCACCACCCACGTGATAGACTTCACTCTCCGGAATGCAGTAGATCTTCCTACCCATCAGGCGCAATCGCCAGCAAAGGTCTATTTCCTCGTTATGGGCAAAGAAGCGGCTATCCAGTCCGCCTGCCTCCCAGTAATCCTTGGCACGGATCATCATGCAGGCACCCGTAGCCCAGAGCACTTCCTGCTGGTAATCATACTGTCCGTTGTCGCGCTCCACGGTCTCGAAGATGCGGCCGCGGCAAAACGGATAGCCGAACTTGTCGAGGAAACCGCCGCAGGCTCCCGCATACTCAAACATATCCTTGTCGTATTCCGCCAGGAGCTTAGGCTGGCAGGCTGCCACCTGAGGATGGGAATCCATGAACTCGATGAGCGGAGTGAGCCAGTGATGAGCCACCTCCACATCGCTGTTCAGGAGAACATAATACTCTGCCTCTATCTGCTCCAGCGCACGGTTGTAGCCCTCGGCAAAGCCGAAGTTCTGCTCCAACACGATGGTCTTGACATGGGGAAACTGAGTCTCCAGAAGAAGCATTGACTGGTCTGACGAATTGTTGTCAGCCACCCATATCTCAGCATCCTGCCGTGAATATTCCACGACATTAGGCAGATACTTGGCAAGCATCTTCTGCCCATTCCAGTTTAATATTACGATTGCAACTTTAGCCATATTTTACTATAAACTCTTTAACTTATTATTCAGGAGATTGGTAAACTCATAGTTCTTGAGTCCCCATTTCGGTGCGACAAGCAGTTCCTTAGGCGACTGGCTGACGAACCGTTCCAGCACCAGGTCCTTTCTCAAGAGCCGGATGTATTTTACGATGACATCGATGTATTCCTCTACCGTATAGACGTGGAAGGGATGCTCTGCATACTCCTGTGCCAAGCGGGTTCCCTTGATAATCTGCATCTGGTGAATCTTCAGAATGTCGATGGGGAGGGAGGAGATGATGGGCGCCTGACGGAGGCTCTCTGCCGCATCCTCACCCGGCAAGCCGATGATGATGTGGGCACCCGTGAGGATTCCCCTGGCGTGGGTGCGCTCCACCGCATCCCGGCAACAGGCGAAATCATGACCACGGTTGATGCGCTTCAGGGTCTCATCGTTGGCACTCTCAATGCCATACTCCACCAGCACGAAGGTGCGCCGGTTCAACGCCTCGAGATAATCCAGCAATTCATCGCTCACGCAATCAGGACGAGTTCCTATCACGATTCCTACCACATCCTCTACCTGCAACGCCTCCTCGTACATCTGACGGAGAAGTTCCACCTTGGCGTAGGTATTGGTATAAGCCTGGAAATAAGCCAGATACTTCATATCCGGATACTTCCTGCTGAAGAAGGCCTTGCCCTCCTCCAACTGCTCCGTAATCGACTTCCTGCGGTCGCAATAGCTGGGATTGAACGTACGGTTGTCGCAGTACGTGCATCCTCCGCTCGAGATTCTTCCATCCCGGTTAGGACAGGAGAATCCTGCATCTATCGAAATCTTCTGAACCCGGAAGTCAGGAAAACGCTTCCGGATCCAGGAGCCAAAATCATTGTAGTACATTGAACTTTGAGGTTTGAACTTTGAACTTTATGATCAGCCTTTACTTTGAGCTATCAAATCAATTCTGCCTTCAATGCCGTCTTGTCGTGATTGAAACCACTCAGACGAACCTTGATGAGCTGATTGTCGTATTCCTCCTTGGTGAGAGCTGGCGAAAGTTCCACACGAACATAGTTCTTGGTGAAACCATGCATTGCCTTGCCTCTAGGCGCCTTCTCGAAGAGCACCTCAGCCTCGGTACCGATATACTGGGCATAGAACTCCTGAGTCTTCTGGTCGCTCAACTCAAGGAGACGCTTGGAGCGCAGCTTCTTCTCCTTCTCATCTACCACGTATGGAATCTTCAAGGCTGCTGTTCCAGGGCGCTCGGAGTATGGGAACACGTGGAGCTGCGTAACAGGCAGGCTCTTCAGGAACTCATAGCACTCCTCAAAGCACTCCGGAGTTTCACCACGACAGCCCACCATCACATCTACGCCGATAAACGCATCAGGCATCTTCTCCTTGATCAGGTTCACCTTATGGGCAAAGAGCGCCTTGTCGTAACGGCGGTGCATCAGCTTAAGCACCTCATCGCTTCCGCTCTGCAGCGGAATATGGAAGTGAGGCATGAAGGCACGGCTCTCGGCACAGTAGGCGATGAGGTCATCATCGCAGAGATCCGGTTCCAGACTGGAGATACGGTAACGCTTGATGCCTTCCACCTGGTCCATCGCCTTCACAAGGTCGAGGAACCGCTCATGGGTGGTCTGTCCGAAGTCACCAATGTTCACACCGGTAATCACGATTTCCTTGCCGCCCTCAGCTGCCGCCTGCTCGCACTGAGCCACGAGCGATTCAATGCTTGGGTTGCGGGAATTGCCACGGGCGAAAGGAATGGTGCAATAGGTGCAGTAGTAGTTGCAACCATCCTGCACCTTCAGGAAGTAGCGGGTACGGTTGCCACGGGAGCATGAAGGCTGGAAGGTCTTGATCTCCTTGGTCTTCACGCTGTGGTGCTGATGAAGCGCAGAATCAGAAGACTCCAGGTTCTCGCCGGTGACAGGAAGTCCGTTTTCTGCGGCAAACTTCTTGGCCCATGCATCGCTGAGATACTGAATCAAGTGGGCCTTCTCGTTGGCGCCCAACACCAGGTCAACACCCTCTATCTTGCTCACGTTCTCCGACTCCAGCTGCGCGTAGCAACCGGTGACGATGACGAAGGCACCAGGATTCTGTCGCACCATGCGATGGATAGCCTGACGGCACTTATGATCGGCAACTTCAGTCACCGAGCAAGTATTGATGAGACAAATGTCTGCTTTCTCCCCCTTCTGTGCCGTAATGACGCCCATATCTTCGAGCATCTTGCCGAAAGTGGAGGTTTCCGAGAAATTGAGTTTGCAGCCCAGCGTATAGTAGGCAGCCTTTTTGCCTTGGAAGGCACTTGAATCTATCATATATGAATCTTTTTCTTTGGTTTCTTTTAAACTTTTGCCCTTACAGGGCGCATTGTTGATTGCTTTCATACCCAGGGAGTTCTCTCCCAAAAGACCATAGGTCTATAAAACGAAAAAGCCGCTAGACCGAAGTCCAGCGGTTGTTTCTCTCATTTTT
>JAIINY010000385.1:0-2024 GCA_022741625.1 Prevotella sp.
TTGATGTGGATATGGCGATAGTGAGCGCTGGAATCTTCCTTGCCTTCGTAGAGTTCGATGATGGTCTCGAAGAGCTTATCCACGCCTCGACCATTGGTAAAGACGGTAGGAATCATCGAGATACCGAAGAGCTCGCCCAGCTTGTCGTAGTCGATGTTATCGCCACGTTTTTCGGTTTCATCAAACATGTTGAGGGCACAGACCATACGGATGTGCATGTCTATCAACTGGGTGGTGAGATAGAGGTTGCGTTCCAGGTTGCTGGTGTCGATGACGTTGATGACGATATCCGGCGTATGCTCGATGAGCTGCTTGCGCACATAAAGCTCTTCCGGAGAATAGGCAGAAAGGGAATAGGTGCCCGGCAAATCTACCAGATTGAAGTGATAGCCGTTGTATTCGGCTTCGCCTACCTTGGCATCCACGGTTACTCCGCTATAGTTGCCCACACGTTCGTGAGCACCCGATGCAAAGTTGAACAATGAAGTCTTTCCGCAGTTTGGATTTCCCACCAGTGCCACGTTGATGACGCGGTGGAGTCTTTCTGCTTTCTGTTCTGCCAAGGCTTCGTTGCTGGCAGAATCCTTTCTTTCAGCCACGAGCATCTTGTCGCCGAGTGCCTTTTCATCGTTCTCGCTGGCATCTGTAGCCTGCGAATCAATTACCTGTTTGCGGCCTTCTTCATCCGCCTTGCAGAGCTGTGCATCATTTTTGGCTTCCTCGATGGAAACCACTTCTATATGGTCGGCCTCGCTGTGTCGGAGTGACACCTCGTAGCCCATGATCTTGTATTTTACAGGATCCTGGAGTGGGGCGTTGAGAAGTACATCTACCTTCTTACCCTTGATGAAACCCATCTCGATGACTCTCTTTCTGAAGCCACCGTGGCCGGATACCTTGACGATAACGGCGCTTTCACCTGTTTTAAGTTCTGATAATTTCATATATCTTTCCTTGAATTAACCTTTTTTCCTTTAGAAACTGGCTTCATTGCCAGCTCTTTTTTCTTTTTGGCTGCAAAAATACTAATAATTATTTGCAACTCGGTAGCAATGAAGTTATTTATAACAAAAATACCTAGAAATGATGAGAGTATCATCAAATCTAGGTATTCTTATCATTATTTCTTGTGATGGCAAGATTTCACTGTCATCACTTATCATCCTTTCTGGTGATTAGATGTTTCTGCCGTGGCAGTTCTTGAACTTCTTTCCGCTGCCGCATGGACATGGATCGTTAGGACGAGGCATATGCTCGGCACGGTATGGAGTGCGGTTCACCTGGTCAGCTCCCTCGCGGGTATCCTGGTTGGCTGCTGCCTCCTGTGCTGCACGCTCAGCATCGATATCCACCTTGCTCTCTACGTAGTTCTGCTGGGTGTGCTGCTCTAGTGCTGCCTCCTGAACTGGCTGTTCCTGCTCCATGACAGGAATCTGACCACGCATCAGGATGCTGGCGATGCGGTCGTTCATATCATTGATCATAGCGTCCCATACCTTTGCACTCTCCAACTTGAAGATGAGCAATGGGTCCTTCTGCTCGTAGCTGGCATTCTGTACAGAGTGCTTCAACTCATCGAGCTTGCGGAGGTTCTCCTTCCAGTCATCATCGATGATGTGGAGTACTACGCTCTTCTCGAACTCCTTCACTACGTTCTTTGCCTCAGTCTCGTAAGCTTCCTTCAGGTTGCATGCGATGTTGTACATACGCTTGCCGTCGGTGATAGGCACCATAATGCGCTCGTACATCGCACCCTGGTTTTCATATACCTGCTTGATGATAGGCATTGCTGTAGCCTGGATGCGGTCGGTCTTGCGCTTGAAGGCAGCCATAGCCTCCTGGAAGGCACGCTCAGCCATCTCGTCGCGTCTGCCGTTCTCGTATTCCTCCTCTGTGAAAGGAATCTCCATGGCGAGAACCTTCAGGAACTCTTCCTTGGCACCGGCAAAGTCGTTGTTGTTTACGATGTTCAGTACGCGGTCCCAGATTACGTTGGCGATATCCATACCGATACGCTCACCCAT
>JAIINY010000386.1:0-2024 GCA_022741625.1 Prevotella sp.
CCGCTGAAACATCCTAAATATGTAGTAGAAAACGTAGATTTCAAGGAGCGGGTGTACAAGATCAATGCCTGGGGCCACCCATTCATCAAGATGTCACGCTCCCTGGAAGAACTCTTTCTGAATCTGAGATATGGTAATTTCTCCAGTATCTTCAAGGCGATGGCTCGCAGATGGCGCAAGACGATAGGAAGAGATAAGCACTCTTGATCTCTTCCTAGCAGAAATATCCGATAATCAGAATACCATTGTATATCAGCAGTGCCAGACCCAGGACGAGCAATACGCCTTTTAGGCAGCGGCTGTAGAGCTGCTGTCGGAGTTGCTGCTCTTGGTTTGGTTGCTGTCGTTTTTGCTTCAGAAGGAAACCGATGGCTATCGGAATGGCATATATCCAGTGCCCCGCCATGATATATACCTCGTTGAGACCGAAGCCGAGTCCGATATGCAGCATCATATCTAGACCGAAATACGACATCACCAGCCAGAGATACTTGCTCTTTCTGCCCGCCCAGATGCCGGCAACAAACAGCAGCATGATGACTGCCTCTACCACATAATTGATGGCATATCGGTATTTCACGAACATCGGGCGATGGCGCAATTCATCTTCCAGCACATAATCCTGATGCAGCTGGATAGATTCGCCCATCAGATTTTCGATGATCGACTGTGTGCGGGAGCTTGTGGCATCCGTCCAGTTCATGAATTCACCTTTCATGATAGGGGCACCTTGCTTAGGACCCCTTTTCTTTTTGGCTTCTTTCTTAGCCAGTTCCTTTGCCTTCCTAATGCTGTCGTTCTTGGCTTTCTGGGCTATCTCCTGAGCAGAGATAATCTTCAAGCCTCTTTTGATGGAGTCGTTTGTCAGCGAATCACGGGTATGCTTGATCTGTGCCATACGCTCCTGTCTGGCTTTCTTCTCAGCCGCTTTCTTGGCTTTCAGTTCCTTGCGTGCCATCTCGTTAGGCCATACGAAGATGCGGTATTCCCATCTGCAGAATCCCCACAGCAGGGCTGCTGGCAGAATGACTGCCAGGAGAAGATGCTTAGGGCGGAAGAATCCCTTTCCGTTTACGAAGAATGCAGAAAAGAAAATCTTCAATCCGTTATTGAGCGATGTGCCGGCTGTAAGGATGAAATATACCACGCTCTGCCATATCTTGAGCGGATGGTGATGTTTCATTCTGAGACCGGATACGTAGAGTGCCAGGATGAGCAGCATCATGGAGATGACGAAATGGTCGGGCACGATGCAGGTAACCATCACATATCCGAAGGAGAAGAACAGCAGGGTTAGGATATGAGATGCCGTCTTGTCGAGATCCATTACCTCCCGGAAGATTCTTTTCAGGAAGAGGGTGGCATAGAATCCGCAGAATATCTGGATGACTACCGCGATGAAAAGGGCACAGTTGTAGCCTGTGAGTTTCATCAGCCCCATATTGATGAGGTAAGGAATATACATATAGAAGGCGAGCAGCGGATGGCGATATACATTGTATGCTGCATTCCAGTCGCTCAATACCCAGTAGGTAAGCGGGTCGAAGCCCGATACGCAGAAGTGGCGGATGAAATTCTTGTAATAATCATCCGTGATGAGGGTGAAGTGACTGGCATAGCGGGCTATCACTACACCATTCAGAACGGCAAGCGCCAGAAAAATGCCCAGGGCGAGCCATCTTTCTTCTTTCTTGATCTTGAAAATATCGAATATCTTTTTCATATCTATCTATTTCTTTCAAGTTTTGAGAGGAATCATCTCTTTGTCTTTCTCTTTCTAGTTTTCGGAGATTCTTTTATTTCTTCAGGAAGAATCTTACTAATAGGAAATTAACGGGGATACAGATACAGAGGGTAGGAATCATCGCCCACTGTTTGGCGAGCCCCAGACCAACGAAGAGGTTGAGGCAGACAGTTTGCATCGTATAGTTTACCACATGTGAGAGGGTGAAGCCGGCACCTCGCTTGGCGTTTGCCTTCACCTTGAAGGTGTATCGGGTGCTGGCGATGAAATTGAAGATGAA
>JAIINY010000387.1:0-1994 GCA_022741625.1 Prevotella sp.
CGCGCCTCTGCCCTTGCAGGAAGGATATGATAATGCCGGCCTGCAAGTTGGATTGACAGAGGCGGTAGAAATGTCAGGGGCATTGTTGTGTCTTGACGTCACTGAGGCGGTGGTAGAAGAGGCGGTCCAGAAGGGCTGCAATCTCATCGTAAGCCATCATCCGCTTATCTTCAGAAAGCTTTCCAGGATATCGGATGAGAACTATGTGCAGCGCACCGTCCGCAAGGCGATCAAGAATGATGTTACCATCGTCTCCATGCATACCAACATGGATGCAGCGGCAGGCGGAGTGAACTTCAAGATTGCCGAGAAGCTGGGCCTGAAGAACGTGCAGTTTTTCGGTGGCGAGAAGGAAGTGGATGGCGTGAAAGGCGGCAGCGGCGTAATAGGAGAGATCTCTGACGAGGATATCCTGAAGGCTGCCCAGGCTGGCAAGCTTTCGGATGAGGTGAAGGAGCATTTCGCCGAGGGTATCGCTGCCGATGACCTGGTGCTGCTGCTCAGGGAGCGTTTTGGTGTGGAGTGCGTGCAGTGCAACCAGCTCTTGCGTCGCCCTATCCGCAAGGTGGCGCTCTGCGGCGGTTCGGGTTCGTTCCTGCTGGGCGATGCCATTGCGGCGGGAGCCGATGCCTTCATCACGGGCGAGATGAGCTATCACGAGTATTTCGGCCATGAGCAGGAGATTCAGATCTGCGTCATCGGCCACTATCAGAGTGAGCAGTTTACCAGCGAAATCTTCCGCAGCATCATCCTCTCTCATTTCCCAGATGCCAAATGCTGCATCTCGGAGATCAACACCAATCCCATCATCTATTTATAAGATAAAAAATAAAGGTTTAAAGATAAAATAAAGAAATTATGGCAAAGAAAGATCCTACAGATTTGACAGTTGAAGAGAAGTTGAAGGCTCTTTACCAGCTTCAGGTAACCTTGTCGGGCATCGACGAGAACCGTGAGTTGCGTGGTGAGCTTCCTCTCGAAGTTCAGGACTTGGAAGATGATATCGCCGGTCTCACCACTCGTATCGAGAACATCCAGCGCGAAATCGAGCAGTTCGACCATGCTGTTTACCAGAAGCAGAACGAGATTGCTGACGCACAGGCTAGCCTGGAGCGCTATCATGCGCAGCTCGATACCGTGAGCAACAACCGCGAGTATGATACCTTGAGCAAGGAAATCGAGTTCCAGGAGTTGGAAATCGAGCTTTGCAACAAGAAGATCCGCGAGGGTATGGCTAAGATGCGCGAGCGCGAGTTCGACCTCCACAAGGCTGAGGAGAAGAAGGCTGACCTGGAGCACGGACTGGTAGAGAAGCGTGCTGAGCTGGAAGACATCCTGGAGGAGACTCACGAGGAGGAGGAGCGCCTGAAGGAGAAGGCTCTCGAGCTTGAGAAGAAGATTGAGCCACGTCTGCTCGCCAGCTTCAAGCGTATCCGCAAGGGTGCCCGCAACGGTCTGGGTATCGTTTATGTGCAGCGTGATGCATGTGGTGGTTGCTTCAACAAGATTCCACCTCAGCGCCAATTGGATATCAAGATGCACAAGAAGATCATCCCTTGTGAGTACTGCGGCCGTATCCTCATCGACCCAGAGTTGGCAGGTGTGAAGATCGAGACTCCGAATACAGATGAGAAGCCAAAGCGCAAGCGCATTTCCCGCCGCAAGAAGGCTGAGGATGCTGAATAAGGATTTGGAAAAGAGACAAAGCTTGTAGAAGCGTATAATGTAAAGGAAGCGGCAACCGGAAGATTCGGCTGCCGCTTTTTTTTCATACGGTTATGCGATATCAGATGATGATAATCCGGAATCAGATGATGGTAATCCGAAAATCAGATGATGGTAATCCAGATGCCTTCTCCCTGATTCTCAGCCGCCTGGATGCGTTTCTTCAGTCGGGTGAGCCAGATGCGGGAGTTCACCACCATGCCCTTCACCTTGTTCTCGCCCACCAGGATGCAGCCCTGGGTATCGTCGGGATAGTTGCCGGCATGGAT
>JAIINY010000388.1:0-1991 GCA_022741625.1 Prevotella sp.
AACATACTCATCTGCAATACCTTTTCTACCAGGAAGCGGAGTCGCTTCGATTCATCATCTATCACACCACCCAGATGCTTCTGCATCTGCTCGCTCTTGGAAACCGACGGGTCGTTGAGCATCTGTGCCGCCAGACTGATGCTGGCAATAGGCGTCTTCAACTCATGGGTCATATTGTTGATGAAGTCATTCTTGATCTCCGTATATCGCTTCTGCCGGAAGATGACCACGATGGTGAAGATAAAGGTAATGAGCAATACCAGCGTAAAGATGACACTAGGAATCATGAAGCGCACACTGGAGAAGATGTAGCTGTTCATATCCGGGAAGTGAACCTTTACGACTCCCATCTTCGACTGCGGGTCGTTGCGGAAGAGTACCTGAGAATAGCTGTATTCCTCACCCTCGTCGGTATAATCCGGGCAACGGTACACCTCCCTGCCATCCTGGGTTGTTACCGTAAAGTGATAAGGGATATTGATTCCATTGTTCATCATCTCTGCCTTGAGATCCTGATCCAACTGCTTGAAGTTGATTCGTTCCTTCAATGGTTTATCGGATGCCGAGTAGAGAATGGAATAAACCACTTCGTCGAGCAACGCTTTCTGATACACATAGCGATTCTTCACAATCTCCTGCAAGGACTTCTGAGTCTCATTAAGCGAATTCTTGTCGCTGCGCAGAATCATCGCCTTCGGTTTGTTGGCAGGATTGGTTGCAATGGTCTTCAACTCGAAGGATGAATAGACCGTACCATCCTTACCTACCACAGAATACTGATGAGAGTGCTGGATGGTTCCATCCAGCTGACCGCTGCGGGTTCCCACAGAATCCTTCTTACTAGCCTTGCGTTCAGTCTCATTGACATCCTTTTCAAGATAGCGCAAAGTTTCATTCAGCTCCAAGTTTCTTGAAGCTTGATATAGGGCTCTGTTGACCGACTCGTCAAACTGTTCCTTCTTCATGTTCACCATTTCCTGGATGTAACTGAGCTGCAGGAATAGCAGCGCAAGGAACGAAAAGCCCATAATAACAGCTATGGTCCAAATCGTTTTCTTTTTCATAGGGGCAAAGATAGGAAATTTCTTAATTGGTTAACACAAAACAGTTAATTATTTCATTTCAATTTGCTCAAATTAACAAAAATAAACGGTTATAATTGTATATATAAAAATAAAAGAGAGCCGACATATCACATGCAGGCTCCCCATTGGTCATATCAACATAAAATTTTAATTTATATAAGAGAGATAATTCGAAGTTATATTTCAAACAACAATTTTATCATAAAGATGAAATATCTTTTCTACTCTATTCAGCCTCCTTAGCCAGTTCAGCCTCATGATCGGCAATCAGCTTGCTCTGGATATCGGTAGGAACCAACTCGTAGCTGGCAAACTTGGTGGTGAACGAAGCACGACCACCGGTAAGCGAGCTGAGGGAGATAGAATAGTTGGCAAGCTCCTTGAGTGGAATCTTGGCACTCAACTTCTGGTAACCTGCCTCAGAATCCATACCCATGATAAGGGCACGGCGTCCCTGAAGATCACTCATCACATCACCCATATAGTCGGCTGGCACGTAAACCTCCAGATCATAGATAGGCTCCAGAATCTTTGGACCAGCCTGCTTGAAGGCATCGCTGAATGCACGGCGGGCAGCCAGCATAAATGACAACTCATTGCTATCTACCGGGTGCATCTTGCCATCATATACGATAACGCGGACATCACGGGCGTAAGAACCTGTAAGAGGTCCATGCTCCATACAATCCATAATACCCTTCAGGATAGCTGGCATGAAACGGGCATCGATAGCTCCACCAACCACTGAGTTAAGGAACACCAACTTGCCACCCCACTCCAGCGAAACTTCTTCGCGGCTCTTGATGTTCATCTTGAACTCCTGGCCGTTGAAGGTGAATGATGTCGGATCTGGCATACCCTCTGCGTATGGCTCAACGATGAGGTGAACCTCACCAAACTGACCAG
>JAIINY010000389.1:0-1989 GCA_022741625.1 Prevotella sp.
AGTCGCATCCCTCGCCGAACATCTCGAAATCATAATCAAACGTATTGTTGAACTCATATTTTGAGCCAGCAATATCTCCTATTATTGCTCCTAACATAATTTTTTCTTTTTAAATTGCCATGACCGTGGGTCTTGGATATGCTTCCTGTCTTTTGTCAGGGTGAACCCTTTGTCGAGAAGTTCCTGATGCTCTTTTGCCTGCATCTTCTGACCGTTTTCATCATATTTCGCCACGTTCTTGCGTACATCAGCTTCTACCTCTGCCTTTTCTTCTCCATCAACCCATTTGATGGAGAAGCCATCGAAGATGGAGGCTTGCGAATAAAGCATATCATACAATAAGGTGGAACGACTGTCGGGTGGATTTCCATCTACAGAAAACTCACGTATCAGCAGGGATGCCCTGATGGCATCTTCGGGATGGGTGCCCTTCTCGAACGTGATGTCGATTCCTGAAACATGGTTGTGCAGGATGCCCAACTTGAAGATGCTCTTGGGAGAACCATTCTTGGGGTTGCGATGATATACGATGGAGTCTTTGATGCCACCCTCGGCCTCTTCGTGATAGTAGAACTCCACACACGTGGGTTGTACTGTTACCTGTTGGATTCCTGTACTTACCAGAAAGTGACCGGCTAAAGCTATCTGAGCGATTTCCTTGAATTCAGAAGGGATGAATGGGGTGCCCTGATTCCCGAATGGATGGTCTTCGTTCAGAATTTTTCTCCGTGTATCCTCACTCAAGGAAAATGATTCTAAAGTTTCTTTCAAGTTCAGCATGATCTTTTCCTTTTTCTTTCAAAACCTATATTCCACTCTTTCTTCAGAAAATTATTCTATCACCTCCCAGAAACTCTCCGGCAAGCTGATGTTCTTCATCTCTTTTGCCTTCTCGAACAATGGGGCGATGTCTTCGGCTTCGAAGCCGGCGATGCCGCAACCTATTGGGGTTACCAGGAAATGCTTCTCGGGATGTCGCTTGGCATAGGCGATGAATCTATCCACGTATGGACGGATGGTTTCTACGCCGCCCTGCATCGTAGGGATGGCATAACTCTGGCCCTGCAAGCCTACACCCTTGCCCATGACGGCACCGAAGTGTAATCGGGCAATACGGGCAGCACCACCACCATGCATGCCAGCCAGATTGCTGCCAAACACAAAAATCTCATTCTCCTTTAATGAATCAATCCAGCTAGGAGTGATTCTTCCCTTCTTCATTTCTTCCATATTATTCTTATTATTAAATATGTTATTGCTATTATCAGTCGCTTCCTCGCAGCACATGCATTCGGACATCATGCACGGCATCGACATCTTCGGAGCACTTTCGATACATGTGTCTTCCTCTGCGAACGACAGATAGCTTCCGTATTCCGATGCGTCGAAGTATCTCTTGAAATAAGGAATCACCACATCGTGCATCATCTTTTGGCAACGTTGGGTAACGGCTGAATGAGATATGCCCAACTGGGTGGCTACGTCCTTGCCCCTGAATCCCTCTATATAGAGCATCTTCAGGATGATGCTGTTCTTGCTGTCTCTGCCATAATAGAAATTGCCGATATCTTCTATCGTCTGGTAAAGATCGTGCTCAAACTGGTTGTCGGTCACGTCAAACTGCATCTTGCGGCTTTCCTGTCGCACCTCGAAACTCTCGAAACGATGCTCCTTCACCACCTCCTTCAATTTATCCAGCAGCAGGAACCGGAAGCCGTTTACCATCCATGTTTTGAGCGACATGCTTGGCTTTCTATCTTCCAAAGGTTTGAAGTCGTGTTCGCAGAGATAGAGATAGTATTCGTGAGCCAGCGAGAAGAAATCCATGCCTGGCTTGTGCTGCAGGTCATATCGCTTGTCGTAGATGCAATAAGCCACCCGGCAGTAGCCGTAGTAATACTCCCTTACTATTCTGGCATTGGCATCCTTGAAGCCCTGCAGAATCTCATCATCCGATAAACTTTCTAAATTCTTTTCTTTCTTCATATC
>JAIINY010000390.1:0-1987 GCA_022741625.1 Prevotella sp.
TGTAGGAAAGCGTCGTGCATTGCTCGATTACTTGTATGATCGCGACATCAATCGCTATCGTGCTATCATCAAGGCCCTCGGTCTTCGTAAGTAATCAGCAAAAGCAGACACATTGCTTAACAGAATTAAAAATCCCATCGCTCGCAAGAACGATGGGATTTTTCTTTTTATATCAACTTATTAAGATTGCTACTTACTGCGCTGAGATTGGCAAATTGCGGAACTCTACATACTGAGAGGTCTCGCCATTAGACTTGTACTTGAACGGGATCTTGACAACGCTGAACTCGGTGGCACTGGTGCTGACATTCTTGATGACAAACGTAGCCTTCATCGGGATACCAGCGAGCAAGGTATACCAATTATAGCCTAACCATCGATTCTTGCCCAAGAGGGTTGTTTCCTGATCACACTCATAAGCATCGCCACCATCATCATATATAGTAGGAGTATCGCCATAAGCTGAAATCTCATACTCCTTGTTGCCGATATTCTTGAATGTAGCAGTGATTACCACATTCCTGCCCTGACGAACACACTTCAAGAAATTGAACTGCAACTCAGGCAATGAGCAGGTTACCAAATCTGAATTGGTATTCTTGACATCTGCCACTATCTGGGTAGGCAACTTAATAGCAAACTCCACATCATTAGCCTTACCCTTGACAAGAGTAGAATTAATCTGCTTAATGGTGCGATCAACATCCTCTATCACCATAATACCCTTGACAGGTACATTAGGAGGAAGCATCTTATCAGAATAGTGACCTAACTTATCGCCACCCAAATAGAAGTGCATCTGATGTTTGACATTCTTGCTATCAAAAGCACAAGAGCCGTCATCAAAAGCATTGAAGTACATTTTGAGTTCACTGGAAGTGGTATTGGTTATCACGAAGTTGATATGGACATCGTTGCCATTAGCTACGCAACTGGTATATTTTACAGTACACCCAGGGATAGAGCCAGCCGCCTTGTTGGTAGTCTTCTGGTCATTAGTAAGCACGTTTTCTGCCACCTTGCCCAATTTCTTGAGCCACTTCTGTGCATGGATTTGCTGTACGCTCAACAGAGAGAGCAGCAATGCGAAAATGATGGATTTCTTCATAATTGTATCGGTTTATGTTATTAATTAAATAATTGTCAGTTCGTTCCTAGAAAAAGCCTTTATCCTTAGAAAAAGAGAAAGGCGCCTTTACTAATTCTTGCTTGCAAAGATAGGGAATTAAGCAATAACTTCCAAGCTTTTAATAAAAAAAGTAAAGGTACCAATGCGTAAATAGGCAATTTTATATCATTTGACGCTGATTTTTACGGAATGACACACACCACCATCTGTCTTTATCCTTAAGAAGTAGCAACCGAACGATGGAATTTTTCATTTTCTACTCTTATTTCGGCTTTCATTTTATTTTTTCTCCGCTTTTATATCGCCATTTCATTTTTTATTGCTAACTTTGCAACATATATAATAAGGTGTAATTATGACTAGAGGAAAGTTGCCATTAGGAATACAGAATTTCGAAGAACTGCGCAAGAGTGGTTACCTTTACGCAGACAAGACTGATATGGTTTGGCAAATCGCCAATGGTGACAAGTATAACTTTCTAAGTCGCCCACGACGCTTCGGTAAATCGCTTCTGGTATCCACACTCCAATGCTACTTCGAAGGCAAGAAAGAACTTTTCGAAGGACTTAAGATCATGGAACTGGAGAAAGATTGGATCAAGCGCCCTGTCATCCATTTCAGCATGAACCTTGGAGGTTCAGATGCAGAATCATTATACCATTATCTGGATGATACATTAACCAAATATGAAGAGATCTACGGCAAACGTGCCACAGAAGCTACGCTCAGCAACCGTTTTACCGGTATCATAGAAAGAGCTTAGTAATGATTAAAAAATAACTTGGTACATTTTTGTGTCCTCTCTATAAAGTAACACATTGTTAAAGGATAGAGTTCCAAACTCTTCCTTTACCTCAA
>JAIINY010000391.1:0-1986 GCA_022741625.1 Prevotella sp.
TTTCTTGAATTTGTCGAAGTTGCGCTTCTTTATGCAAATACCTTTTATTGTTTTCATAATTTTCCCTCCTCTAGTTTAAATGTTTTGGATAAGTCACATAATGGGAATTCAAACAAGTTATAATGTCCGTTGCTTGCTGGTGTAGTGATGTTGCCATCTTTGTTAGTCACAATTCCTGAAGAAATACGATCACCTATAATTTTGTATATGTTTCTCATATTTTTTGCAAGTAAGTGATAGAACTTGATGGTTTTGTCCTTTTCAGTAAAGCAAGACAGAGCATATCCACCAACATCAACTTTTCTTTGGCCATTCATAATTGCACGTTGAGGCTTCATGATGTAGTTGGGTAAGTAGCTTTTGGACATATCTGTACTGAAAACGAATCTGAATCCTTTCAAATCGTTTGGCTTTACAACTTCGGGCATCTTTAGTCCTTGTTGTATCAATGCGTCTATTTCTGCTTGATACTTATATATTCCCATCTTTTTATGTTTTAAATCTGCTTGCAAAAATAAGAAATATTTCTCTTTTATGCAAGTTTTTGGGCTTTTTCTTTTGTGTTTCAAATGAAAAAGATTAATTTTGCCAATTATTGGTGTCAATTGATATAAGAATAGTTTCTTTTAATAGAATTAAATAGTATGATTATATTGGACAAAATACATTTCAGCATATAAAGGAGCTATCATAGAGGGTAAAATAGAAGTAGCTAAGAATATGCTGATTCATATACATACACAGAACTTATATCCAACAACTCATCGCCCACCAGCTGATATCCGTTTGCACAACAGGTGTTGGGCGAGCGCATAACAGCTGATATGCAAGCGCACAACAGCTGTTGTGCGGCCGAAGATATAGGCTTCTCCGGCTTATAACATTAATTCTTCCGGCAACAAGTAAAGGTTACTCCGAAGACTGTTTACGTAAAACCGATGCAACAACAATAGTACTTACAAGGCACGATGATAGTACTTACAAGGTACGATGATAGTACTTATAAGCAATAACGATAGTACTTACAGGGCGTAAAGCGGCTTGTCTTTGACCCAAAGAACAAACAATGAAAAATGCCGTACAGGACACTATCGGTCATCATGAATGAAATCTGATTTCCCTAGGCATCGTAAGTAAGTCACTTACGACCCGTAAGTAAGTTACTTCTTCAGAAAAAGACGTGAAAATCCGTGAGAAATCGTGAGAAATCGTGAGAAACCGTGAATGGCGGATTCTGAATGTTGTATCTTTGCATTGTGATGATTCCCACGAGTCTGACTTCCTGCCACTGAGGCTAAGAGAGAAGGGAATTCTGTAATGTCCCTCTGAAATTCTTGTAACCTCTTCTAAATATCTTTGAATATCTCCGAAATTCTTTTAGAATTTTGAAGATTTCTACAAGATTTTTAGGGAATATGCAAGACGGGGTTAGCCGATGGCTTACTTTTATGCAAGTTTTTGGGGAATTTCTTTTGTGGTTTCATGAGAAAAGATTAATTTTGCATCGAATGGTGTGATTAGATTAGAAAAAAGATGTCTTAATAAATAAAGCGTATGCCAGATAAAATGACCATAGAGCAGCGCCACCATAATATGGCGGCAATCAGAGACAAGGATACCAAACCGGAGATTCTTGTCAGGAAGTTCCTGTGGGCTAGGGGATTCAGGTATCGGCTCAATCATCCACGGTTGCCGGGAAAACCGGATATTGTGCTGAGGAAGTATCGCACTTATATTCTGGTGATTGAAAGCTTTTGCCCTTACAGGGCGCAAGGCTGATTGTTCTTATACCAAGGGTGTTACCCTGGGCTAGGTGCTTCTGCCCTTTCAGGGCGTGTGGGGGCTAGGATTCTAAAATATTTAAATGCGGCTTAGTACCCTCTCTGCTTCTCGTAAATGAAATCATCGGCGATGTAGCCATTGCTCATGAGATACAGGCCGGTGCGCTTATCGTGGAGTTGGGCACAGGTCTTGCTGCGATAGAAA
>JAIINY010000057.1:0-13481 GCA_022741625.1 Prevotella sp.
GACATCGTATTGCTCGACGTTACTCCATTGACTCTCGGTATCGAGACTATGGGTGGTGTGATGACTAAGCTCATCGATGCCAATACAACTATCCCTTGCAAGAAGAGCGAGGTATTCTCTACAGCAGCTGATAACCAGACAGAGGTTACCATCCACGTATTGCAGGGTGAGCGCCCAATGGCAGCTCAGAACAAGAGTATCGGCCAGTTCAACCTGACAGGTATCGCTCCAGCTCGCCGTGGTGTTCCTCAGATTGAGGTTACCTTCGATATCGATGCCAACGGTATCTTGAACGTATCAGCTAAGGATAAGGCTACAGGCAAGGAGCAGAGCATCCGCATCGAGGCTTCATCTGGCTTGAGCGAGGACGAGATCAACCGCATGAAGGCTGAGGCTGAGCAGAACGCTGCTGCTGATAAGGCTGAGCGCGAGAAGATCGACAAGATGAACCAGGCAGACAGCATGATCTTCACCACCGAGAACTTCCTGAAGGATAACGGTGATAAGATTCCTGCAGACAAGAAGCCAGGCATCGAGCAGGCATTGCAGCAGTTGAAGGATGCTCACAAGGCAGGTGATGTTGCAGCCATCGATTCAGCTATCAACAACTTGAACACCGTCATGCAGGCAGCTTCTCAGCAGATGTACCAGGGCGGCCAGCAGGCAGGTCCTCAGGGTGCACAGGGCGGCCAGCAGGCACAGCAGGGTGCTAACGATGGCGCTCAGGATGTACAGGACGCAGATTTCGAGGAGGTTAAGTAATCTCTCTCATCATAGAGAAGTTATTAGATTAGCATAAAGATCAAAGGCGTGTAAGGCTCTGAAAATGAGTTTTACACGCCTTTTTTCGTGTCTTTATGTTTTTTTATATATCTGCTTATGGCTTTATCGCAGAAAAATATGTATATTTGCAGGTTATGAAGGGGTGGAAGTTCCAGCAAGAGAAGAAAAAGACAAGTTCTAGTAAAAGAAGGAAAGGAAACGGGATATGGCAAAGAAAAGACCGCAGGTAGCACTGGTTTATGATTTTGACGGGACATTATCTCCCGGCAACATGCAGGAGTTCGGATTCATCCAGGCAACCGGAAAGACAAAAGAAGAATTCTGGGATAAAAACCGGAAGCTTGCCGTGGGCAAGGATGCCAACGGTATTCTTACCTATATGTATATGATGCTGGATGAAGCTAAGAAGAACCATATCTCACTCACCCGCGAATCCTTCCAGAGCTTCGGCAGGAATGTGGAACTCTTCCGTGGCGTAAGGCAATGGTTCTCGTTCATCAACGAATATGGTGCAAGCATCGGTCTCGATATCAAGCACTACATCAACTCCTCGGGATTGAAGGAGATGATAGAGGGCACACCCATCGCTCAGGAATTCGAGAACATCTATGCCTGCTCGTTTCTCTATAATGAGGATGGCATCGCCTACTGGCCAGCCGTAGCCGTGGATTATACCACGAAGACGCAGTTTCTCTTCAAGATCAACAAGGGCATCCGTCAGGTGAGCGACAACAGCAGGGTGAACCAGTATATTCCTGATAACAAGCGCCCTATCCCTTTTCCGCGAATGATTTATTTCGGGGATGGAGAAACCGATGTGCCCTGTATGAAGATGGTAAAGGAGCACGGCGGCCATGCCATCGCCGTATATAACACGCCCGAGAAGGAGGCGATGGCGTGCCAGCTGGTAAGGGAAGGCCGTGCCAACTTTATGTGTACGGCTAATTACAGCAGGGGTAGCGTGATGAACATCATCGTGAAGCGAATTTTGGATAAGATCAAGGCGGATTTCGAATTCGACAGATTGATAGAGGTAAACCAGAAGAAGGCGTGGAAGTAGAGGCGGAAATATAGGTGAAACACTGAAACGCCGAAACGCAGGAAAGAAAAAGAAAGAAATATAATATTAATAAATAATTAATGGGAAGAAACAAATACTCAGCAGGAGAAATCAAGGAAATCGGAAAGTTGCTGCGCCTGAAGAATGCCGGCAACCGTTTGCAACAGAAATTGATACGCCACGACCTTCGCGTGGATTATGAATTCAACATCTCTGACTTCAATGAGCCGGGCAAGGCTTTCGGCGAGGAGGAACTGCAGGATGCCATCAAGCGTGGCGCCATCCAGATTCTCGACGATGCCACCATCGAAGCCATGAAGGCGAAACGTGCAAGAGACAAGGCACGTGATGAGGCAGAGAAGCAGAAGGATGCCATCGCCAGCGGTGAGCAAACCGACTGGCAGGAGGCAATGAAGGAGTGGAACGAATGGGAAAGTTCTAAAGAAAAATAAATGTTAGAATCGAATTCCGAGATAATGAATTCCGAAAGAAATTCCGAGGATTTATTGAATTATAAATAAGATAGAAACAAAAAAGAAATATGGCTAAAGTATTAATCAAGACTTCAGAGGGCGACATCAAGGTGCGCCTCTACGACGAGACTCCTCAGCATCGTGACAACTTCTTGAAGTTAGCAAAGGAGGGATATTTCGATGGCACTCTCTTCCACCGTGTCATCAAGGATTTCATGATCCAGGGCGGCGACCCTGACAGCAAGGGTGCTCCAAAGGGCAAGATGCTGGGCACGGGCGGACCTGATTACACCATCCCAGCCGAGTTTGTTTATCCACAGCTCTTCCACAAGCGCGGTGCCTTGAGCGCTGCCCGTCTAGGCGACGAGGTGAACCCTGAGCGTGAGAGCAGCGGCAGCCAATTCTATATCGTCTGGGGAAAGACCTACAAGCAGAACGAGCTGAAGCAGATGGAGAAGCAGATGGGCATGCAGATGGAGCAGAACATCTTCAACCAGCTTGCCAAGGAGCACCATGATGAAATCATGAACTTCCGCCGCAACCGCGACCGCGAGGGCTTGATGAAGCTGCAGGATGAGCTGGTGGATGAAACCAAGAAGCGCTGCAAGGAGCAGGGTTACCCTAAGTTTACCGGGGAGCAGCAGAAGGCTTACACCGAGGTGGGCGGCACCCCATTCCTCGACAACCAATACACCGTTTTCGGTGAGGTTGAGGAAGGTCTTGACGTAGTAGAGAAGATTCAGAACTGCGAAACCATGCGTGGTGACCGCCCTAAGGAGGATATCAGCATGGATATCTCCGTTATAGAAGAATAAAAGACATTTCTCGCAGTTTCGTAGAAAAGCTGCGAGAAATTTTTATTCAGTATCAACAACTATTCATTCGTATTAAATAAAAAACAAACAAATCAAAATGAAAAAGATTCACGGAAAAATGATGAAGGGCATCACGGCCAGAAGCCTGATGATGCTCCTGGCATCGGCTGGTTCTAACTACTGCCATGCACAGCAAGCTACCATCGTGGTAAGCAATCCAACTTCCACCCCCCGCACGGAGCTTATCTCTCTCAATATGAGCGAGGTGAAGGCGAAGCTGGGCAATGCCACCCACAAGAAGGGAGAGGCTTATATCGTGAAGAACAAGCAAGGACAGCAGATTGGCTCGCAGATTACCCACGATGGTCTTCTGCTCATAGATGCCAGCGTGCGCCCTCACGGTTCTGCCACTTACTACGTGAGCATCGGCAAGCCTTACCAGCAGAAGGTTTATGCCACCGGCGCTCTCTATAAGATAAGAAAAGACGATATCGCCTGGGAAAACGACCGATGCGCCTACCGCGTATATGGCCCTGCCCTTCAGAAGACCGGCGAGCGCTCCTTCGGCACCGACATCTGGGTGAAGAACACTCCTGATACCGTGGTTTACGAGCGATACGTAAAGGATATGAACGGAAATATCAAGGGTGATAAGATTGATGCCAAGGTGAGAGCCTTGAAGAAGCAGGAGAAGGTAGAGAAGAATACAGCAAAGGCAGCTGCTCTTGCCAAGCAAATCAAGGCTCTTCAGGCAGAATCACGAGAGACGGACATCCTCACTTCCTTCCATCTTGACCATGGCAACGGCCTCGATCCTTATCGTGTGGGCGCTACCCTGGGATTGGGTGCACCAAGCCTGATGGTGGGCAAGAACCAGGTGCTGCCTTACTGTTACAAGGATTACAGGATATTGGATAACGGTCCGCTCCGCTTCACCGTAGAACTGACTTACAACCCATCTACCGTAGGCGATATGAAGAACGTGGTGGAGCACCGCATCATCTCGCTCGACAAGGGCAGCAACTTCAACAAGATGACCGTATGGTATGACGGCTTGACCACTCCTACCGATTTCGCCACCGGTTTCCCAATCCACGAGGAGGATACGGAAACGAAGACCTTCGCCAAGGATTACGTAAGCTATGCCGACCCTACTGATAACGTAGAGGTAAACAATTCCCAGGTATATGTGGGCATACTCTTCCCAAAAGGCATCGACCACACCTACTACCAGCTCTTTGATAAGAAGCACGATGGTGCCACCGGTCATGCCCTCGGCTTGAAGCGAGGCTTGAAGAACCAGGAGAAGTACAGCTATTACTTCGGTGCTGCATGGAGCAAATATGATATAAGGAGCTATGCCGAATGGCAGATCCGCATCAAGGATTACCTGGATGCATTGAAGAATCCTCTCAAGGTTGAGATAAAATAAAAACTTCGAATACTACTTTTTTATCTCACTAGGAAATATTAGTTTCTTCACTGTGTAAATGTTTGTAATCCACTAAGAAAATTATGTTCAGCACTTCTGAACATAGGTTCAAAAGTGCTGAATATAGTTTTAAATTAAGAGTACAAGAAATACTCGTTCTTCTAAAATCTTAAATCATTTATTGCAATCAATCTTACTTCGTCATCTCGAAGCCAATGCGCACGCCATCGTAGTTATCCACAATGCTGCTCACGGCACTCATCGTAGTACTGCCAGTAAGATTCAGCTTGCTCAGGGTCTTGATCAGGGTGAGCAGCTTCTTCTGCTCGAAAAGCAGGCTGATGCCATTGGTAGTGCGGGTGGCAAAACCAGAAGCACTCAGCAGTAAGCCCTTCAGCTGGATGGCATGCGTCTTCTCATCGAAGGTATAGGTGCCGTTCCATGACTTGCCGTCGATCTTGGCAGCAAAGGTGCCATCGGTCTTGAAGGTAAAGTAGGTATTGCTCTTGCTGAAGCCGAACTTACTGTAGTACTTGCTCAGATCCTCCTCTATCTTGCTGGCAGCAATCTCGCCGCCAGCCTTTGCCAGCAGGTTCTCTGAGGTAAAGGCGCAACCCGGCTTGCTGTACTTCCAGGTATGGGCGCAGAGATCTGCCTGCGAGAAGGTGGCAGAACCTATCACATTGTTCAGAATGCCATTGATGATGCTGCTGCCGGTAGAGCTGCTGCCGGTAGTAGTGCCGCCACCCAGCAAACCGCCTAATACGCCTGCCACTACGCTTCCTGCAGAATAACCGCTATTGGTGGTAGCCGAAGTAGAAGTAGATGCTGTTGCAGTAGATGAAGAAGTGGTCTTCTTGGCTGTTGTTTTCTTGGTAGTTGTTTCCTTCTTCGATGTCTTTTTAGTTGTTTTCTTCACAGGCATCAATTCAGAAAGTGAAGCCTCCTGAACAGCTTCATTCATTGCGCATACATTGCTGCCGGAAGTGCTGGCAAGCACCAGGGCAGTCATTAAAAATACCTTTCTCATTTTTTACTTTCTATTTATTATAATTGTAACTTTCGTTTTAAAAATGCATCCTGCTTATATGATGCAGCGTTTTCTTTTTCGCTGCAAAGTTCGCACTTTTTCCGCAAATAACAAAGAAAAAACTCACTTTTCATCATTATTTGCTATTTTCTTAGACGAAAGAGATGGCGAAAGGTTCAAATATCGTTCAGAAAAAGGTATAAATGTTTCATCTTTTTTGACATATATCAAAAAAGAACGATTATTAGCATAAATTTATCAAAAAGTGTACCCGAATATGATAAGAAAGCCCTATCTTTGCACCGTTAACAAATCACAATAGGTTATGAATGATTTAATTAAGGTCAACACAATGAGTGAGAATATGGCATTGAACAAGTGCCAGGAGATTCTCAACGAGCGCCGTGAGGCTCTTGCTTCTAAGGCGAAGAAGAACGACTAAGGGTAACTTTCGCAAGAGAGTGCTCTTGAGGAAAATTACGTAAGAGAGAAAGGAAATTACGTAAAAAGATTATTTTCAGAATGACTCTTTGATACCACAAAGAGAAAAAAGGCAAAAAGTCCCGTTGGCGAGTAAAATCGTTCAACGGGACTTTTTTGATTTTTATGCTAATCGGGATGATATCCCAGCGGAGATATTATTCCTTGCTCTTCTCAGCCTTCATGATCACCTCGATGTGGTTGCCGCTCTTCAGGAGTACATTCTTGAGGAAGTCGGAAATCTGTTCGCCACGGAGGTTCTTCACGAACTCCTTGTAGCCGGTATGGTTATCGAAACCGAGACCAGTATAGTTGGCAAGAACTCCGAGCCAGTAACCATTGTTCTTCTCATCCACACCTGCCTGCTTCAGGAGAATCTCCTTCACCTTTTGCAAGTCGGCAGCATCTACCTGCTTCTCTACCTCATCCACACCCTTGAAGAAATAGGTGATGGCGGTATCAGCCTTCTCCGGATTCAAACCGGCATTGGCGGTAATGCTGATGGCAGCCTTGTCGTCGAAATCGCGGAGCATGCCGAAGGTGGCTCCTGCATGGTAAGCTGCACTCAACTGCTCACGGATGGTGCGCAGATACTGCATCTCCAGCAGTCGGGCGGTTACGTCTGCCAGTACCATGTTCTGCATAGAGAATGGCAACTTGGTGCTCCATATCTCTGATGCCTGGGTTTGAGGATTTGACATCGCCTTGGTAAAGTTGTTCTTCACCTCGCCCTTGGCGTATGTAATCTCCTTGTTCTTCAGCTTGAAGCCATTGTTTGGCAAGCTGGCGATATACTGCTCGATGAGCGGGAGGAGAGTCTTCTCATCGTAGTTGCCCACGAAGTAGAAGGTGAAGTCCTTGGCATTGCCGTAATACTCCTTGGCAAGCGCCATCAGGCGATCGTAGCTGATGGCCTTGATCTCATCAGAAGTAGGAATGCGGCCAATCTTGCTACCCAGGTAAAGGGTGCTCTGCAATGAATCCTGATATACCATGTTAGGATTGTTGCTCTGGTTGACCAATACAGTAGCAAAGGTATTCTGAAGATTCTTGAACGACTTCTCATCCTTGCTCAATGCTGTCATCTTGAGATAGATAAGCTGCATCAGGGTTTCGATGTCCTTAGGAGTAGAATTACCCGAAAGGCCATGGCTGTAAGGCTTGATGGAGAAGCTTACACCTGCCTGCTTGCCTGCGAGTGCCTTTTCGAGCTCGGTGCTAGAGAAATCACCCAAACCACTGGCACCCCAAGCCTCGCTCATCAGCATGATGCTAGGGTAATCGCTCTTCTCGAGAGCAGAATAACCCACCTTGGCACCGGCTGCGAAGAGAATCTCATTATCCTTGAAATCGGTCTTCTTCAATACCACCTTGGCACCGTTGGAAAGGGTAAGCTGCTTGTAACCCAGCTGCTTGTTCTCTATGGTCTTCTTGATCTTGCCTGGCTTAGGCAACTGAGCCATCAATGGCTCCTGCTTAACGTTGTCCACGTATGCCTCCAGCTTCTCAGAGCGCACCTGCTTCACGATATCGGCAAGCTCCTTCTCGGTAGGATAAACGGCACCCTCTGCCTCGCGCATCAGCACCATCGATACCAGGTTGGTATCGCTCTGGCAAACCAGCTGCTTGGCATAGGCATTGATGGCCTCCAATGGCAGCTGAGGTACTACCATCTTGTAGATCTGACTCTCGTCCTCTACCGATGGAATCGGCTCGTTGGAGATGAAGTTATCCACATACTGGGTGGTAAACTGCTCGTTCTTCATCTTATCCTTGTTGGCAAGCGTCTTATCTACCTGGCTCAGGAACTCCTCCTTGGCACGCTGATACTCAGTGGCGGTGAATCCGAAGTCGTGCATGCGCTTTGCCTCGCGCAATACGGCTGCATAAGCCTCCTTTACCTTACCTGGCTTTGCCACACCGATAAGACTGAAGGCACCCTTGGTAGAAGAGAGCAGGAAGTCGCCGTCGTCGGCACCTGCCTGAAGGAATGGGCAGTCAGCTTCCTGGGCAATCTCGGCATAGCGTGCACCCAGCATAGAGGTAACCACATTGTCCATGTATCCCTTCATGAGATAGCTCATGTTGCCCTTCATCGCATTAGGGATGGCTGGATGCTTCATGAAGATATTGAAGATATCATACTGCTGCTCCTTGTCCTTGTCGATTACGTAGATGGCTGTATCATTATCGGCAACTTCCACCGGCTCTATCTTAGCGGCATTGGCAGACACCTTGATGCCCGAGAAGAGCTCCTTGATCTTGTTCTCGATATGGTTGACATCTACATCACCCACGACGATGATTGCCTGATTGTCTGGGCGATACCACTTGCGGTAGTAAGCACGCAGGGTTTCCGGCTTGCAGCCGTCGATGACGCTCATCAATCCGATAGGGAAACGGTAGCCATACTTGTTGTTCTGATAGAGTTTTGGCAATGAGCGCTCTATCATGCGCTGCTGACCCACGATGCGCATGCGGTACTCATTGTGTACCACGTCGCGCTCGTCATTGATGGCTTCCTTGGTAAGAGAGATACCATTGCTCCAATCCTTGAGGATGAGCATGCATGAATCTACGGCTGTAGGGCGGGTAGTAGGTACATCGGTGAAGTAATATACGGTTTTCTCTACGCTGGTATAGGCATTGAGATTTCTACCATACTCCACACCGATGCTCTGCAGGTAATCCTGGAGGGAATTACCCTTGAAGTGATCGGTACCATTGAAGGCGAGGTGCTCGAGGAGATGAGCCAAACCGCGCTGATCATCGTTCTCATTGATAGAACCCACTTTTTGGGCAATGTAGAAGCTGGCTACATGCTCAGGATAACTGTTGTGACGAATGTAGTAAGTCAATCCATTGTCGAGATGACCAATCTTCACATTCTTGTCCACAGGAATGGCTGGCATCTGTGCCATCGCACTTCCCACAGATAAACACAGCAGAAACGCTGCAAAAATCTTTCTTAGTTTCATCTGCTATTGATTTATAAATTACTTGTTTCCAATATTCCGCTTGCAAAATTACACAAAATAAAAAAGATTTGCAAGCATTTGGGAGATTATCTTCCCCAATACCTGCAAATCTTAACGTAAAACTAACATAGGAAGCTCTTCATCCACGAACCACGGTAAAGTCGGATGAGGAAAAGCGTGCCTCTGAGGGTAAGCTCCGTAGCCATCGCAATCCAGACACCCTCCAAGCCATAGCTCTTGGAAAGGGCGTAAGCCAGGGTGAGGCGCACCAGCCACATGGTACCCAGATTGATGGCGGCTGGCTTCCGGGTATCGCCCGCTCCCACGCAGACACAATAGGTTACGATGCTCGCTGCAAAGAAAGGCTCGGCAAAGGCCTCGATGCGAAGGCAGGTGGTACCCAGCTCGCGGATGCTCTCTACCGGCGAGAGCACACCTATCATCTCGGGGGCAAAGACATACATCACCACTCCCATCAATGCCATCACGCACATGCCCAATCCCACCGTCATATAGGCGAAATTACGGCAGAGATCGGTACGCCCGGCACCATGCGTCTGACCCACCAGGGTGGTGGCGGCATCACCGATACCATAACCCGGCATATAGCAGAGACTCTCGGCGGTGATGGCAAACGAGTGGGCAGCAATGGCGATATTGCCTAATGGTGCCACAATCATGGTGCTCACGATCTGCGCACCGCTCATCAGGACATTCTGTATGGCTATCGGGATGCTGATCTTGCAGGCATGGTGCAGGTATTCCTTCACCCATCGGAAAGGTTCCTTGTCCTGACGCAGATTGAGTATCTGGTTACGGCATGCCGTGAGGTAGAGATTGGGCAGCGAGATGCAGATATAGGCAAGCGCTGTACCACAGGCAGCTCCCACTACGCCCATCTTCATGACGTAGATAAAGAGGTAATTGAACACCACATCGCAGATGCATATCAGCACCGCCATCACACTCGGGGTATGCATGTTGCCTGCCGACTTGAGCATCATCTCGGAGACATGATACAGGAATACGAAGGGCAACGCCAAACCGTATATCAGAAAATACCGTGAGGAATTGCCCGCAATATCAGCACCGCCACCCAGCCAATAAGGCAGATGGGAATGCACTCCTACACATGCCAGGGTAACACAAAGGCTGAACACCAAACCGCATATCAGGGCATGGCGGAATACCTGACGAACCTTCACGAAATCGTTGGCTCCGATGAAATGAGCCACCTGCACCGAGAAACCGGTAGCTGCCGCACTGAGCAAACTGCCAATGAGCCAGTTGGTTGACTCGATAAGTCCGATGCTTGCCGAAGCCTCAGCACCCAGATGTCCCACCATGGATGCATCGATGAAGAACATCATCACGGTGGAAATCTGCGCCAGCATAGAGGGAATACTCAACCCCACGATGAGATTGAGTTTCTCGCTGCGAGCCATCGCCCTACCCTCGCGTATCGACTCCATCAGATAATCTGTCTTATTCTTGAATAACATATTTTTCTCTTATTAATTGCGTTAACGAAAAAAATGGCGACTCCGAGAAGGAATCGCCACCTTTTATTTAATCTTATAAATTTCGTACCTTTGTTTTTCCCAAAACTTAACTTCCGCAGAGCGGAACAGTACTGTTTTTTGTCGTCACTGAATATACAATCTTATTCTTACCTTAACTAACACCTGTCGTCCTTGAATAAACAATCTTTTCTAACTACCTTAACTAAAACCAATAAACCAATGAACAACAATCTTAACTTTACCTAACAACTAAACCTAATAAAATCTATTACCTAACTAAAAACCTAAAACTTATTTTTTCTGATGCAAAGGTACAACTATTTTCTGGAACTGCAATACTTTTACCCGAAAAAATGCTGAAAACTAACATTTTTTTAATATCGACAGTATTTTGTGCGCGAACACGAACACTTGTTAACACATCAAAAAGGTATGTTAACACAAAGCGTTCCTAAGAATGCCATCAGACGGCAATCCTAGGAACGCTCCTATTCTATCACCTATATATAATAAGGTGTAAATCCCCCCAAAATCCTACTCTGTAATCCATTCTCCCTTGAGTGACTGGACAGCAGCTCTAGAACCCGGTATTACCTGACCCGGACGATAGTAGCTGTCGAGCACTATCTCGAAGCGAAGCATGGAATAGGCAGGGATTACGCTACTCGAACTCTGGGTAGAACCATAAGCCAGCTGATATGGAATATACACCAGCCAATGATCGCCGATGTGCATATTGAGCACGGCGGTGGTAAAACCATCTATCCAGCCACTCGCCAAATTGGTAGTTACCTGAGCAGTGGCCTTGTCGTAGGTACCCTCGAAGGTCTTATCGAATACATAACCTGCAGGATAAGTATCAGTACCCAGCAATCTGCCGAGATAGCTCACCTTCACAGAATCGGTGTACATAGGGCATCCACTGCCCTTGCCTTCCTTCAACACGCGAACCACGATGTGATCAGCATCCTTGTAGGAAAGCGGAACATCCATACCATTCACATCCTTGTTAGGTGTCTGGTTCTGGAGCGACCATTTGCGAATCACCTTCCATTCGGTGCTGCCGTTGGCTATCTGCTGACGGGCATAAGCCAAAGTATCGTCAAAAGCCTGCTCGTTGCGTTGCTGCCAGTTGGCATACTCATCTACGGTGTTATCATCCTCGCTGCATGATGACAGGGCGAACACGGCCATCACGAGCAAGAAGAGATATTTAGAAATTCTTAATTTCATTACCAAGTTTCTTTAATACACTGGTTATACTTACGCGATCCTCGATGATGCCACGAAGGTCAGAGATAGCTACGCGCTCCTGCTTCATGGTATCACGATAACGCAAAGTTACCTTGTGATCCTTAGGTGTCTCGTGGTCAACGGTGATACAGAATGGAGTACCAATGGCATCCTGGCGGCGATAACGCTTACCTATGGAATCCTTAGGATCGCCATAGTGGGTATTGAAGTGGAACTTCAACTCATCTACGATTTCATGAGCCAACTCTGGCAGGCCATCCTTCTTATCCAATGGGAATACGGCACACTTCACTGGAGCCAATGCCTCTGGCAGGCGCAATACCACACGTGTCTCACCATTCTCAAGCTTCTCCTCGCAGTAAGAGTGGCACATCACGCTGAGGAACATACGGTCAACACCGATAGAGGTCTCTACATCGTAAGGCACATAGCTCTCGTTCTTCTCAGGATCGAAGTACTTGATAGAGCGGCCGCTGTACTTCTCGTGCTGAGAAAGGTCGAAATTGGTACGGCTGTGGATACCCTCTACCTCCTTGAAGCCGAATGGCATCTTGAACTCGATATCGGTAGCAGCGTTGGCATAGTGAGCCAGCTTCTCGTGGTCGTGGTAACGGTAGTTCTCGTTGCCCATGCCCAGTGCCTCATGCCAAGCAAGGCGAACCTTCTTCCAATACTCAAACCACTTCATCTCTGTACCTGGCTGGCAGAAGAACTGCATCTCCATCTGCTCGAACTCACGCATACGGAATACGAACTGGCGGGCAACTACCTCGTTGCGGAATGCCTTACCAATCTGGCAGATACCGAATGGCAACTTCATACGACCGGTCTTCTGAACACTCAGGTAATCTACGAAGATACCCTGAGCTGTCTCAGGACGGAGATATACCTTGCTTGTAGCATCGCTGGCAGCACCCATCTGGGTAGAGAACATCAAGTTGAACTGGCGAACGTCTGTCCAGTTCTTGGTACCGCTGATAGGGCAAACAATACCCTCATCCTCGATAATCTGCTTCAGCATCTCCAGGTTAGGACCCTGCATAGCCTCAGTATAGCGGGCATGGAGGTCATCAAACTTCTTCTGGTTCTCCAGAACACGAGGATTAGTTGCACGGAACTGAGCCTCATCGAAGCTATCGCCGAAACGCTTCTTAGCCTTGGCAATCTCCTTGGCAATCTTCTCCTCATACTTAGCCATGTGATCCTCGATGAGCACATCGGCACGATAACGCTTCTTGGAATCACGGTTATCGATCAATGGGTCGTTGAAGGCATCCACATGACCGGAAGCCTTCCATACAGTAGGGTGCATGAAGATAGCTGCATCGAGACCTACAATGTTCTCGTGCAACAATACCATACTCTGCCACCAGTACTGCTTGATATTATTCTTGAGCTCAACACCATTCTGACCATAGTCGTAAACGGCAGCCAAGCCATCATAAATTTCACTACTAGGGAACACAAAGCCATATTCCTTGCAATGGCTTACAATTTTCTTAAAAACATCTTCCTGTGCCATGATTAAATCTTATTTTTTTCAAATTTTCGGCAAAGATACTCTTTTTTCTCGAAAAATTGTTGTATTTTTGCCATAAATTAATAAAATAAGTATTAAAAGCTATATATGAGCGACGAAATTAAAGATAAAAA
>JAIINY010000392.1:0-1975 GCA_022741625.1 Prevotella sp.
CAGAGCGAAGACCTTCCTAGCATCTACGAGGTGCCTGTAAACATGCAGAACCAGGGTCTCGATACCGCTATTCTCCAAAAGATCGGCGAGCCTATCGGCGAAAAGCCAGCGCTGGGTCCTTGGAAGGCATTCCTCGACCGCAGAAACAAGGCTACAGAGGTGGTAAACATCGGTCTCGTAGGAAAATACGACCTGCAGGATGCCTACAAGAGCATCCGCGAGAGTCTCTCGCATGCCGGCACCTACAATGACCACAAGGTGAAGATTACATTCATCAACTCTGAGTATCTCACAGATGAGAACGTGGCTGAACAGCTGAAGGGTCAGGACGGCATCGTCATCTGTCCAGGATTCGGCCAGCGCGGCATCGAGGGCAAGATCATCGCTGCCCACTATACCCGCACCCACGACATCCCTACCTTCGGCATATGCCTGGGTATGCAGATGATCGTGATCGAGTTCGCCCGCAACGTATTGGGCTACAAGGATGCCAACTCGCGTGAGATGGATGAGAAGACTCCACACAATGTCATCGACATCATGGAGGAGCAGAAGAACATATCAAATATGGGTGGAACCATGCGACTCGGCGCCTACGAGTGCGTACTGAGACAGGGCAGTCGCGTGTTCAACATCTATAAGAAGGAGCATATCCAGGAGCGCCACCGCCATCGCTATGAGTTCAATAACGAGTTCCAGAAGGAATTCGAGAAACACGGTATGATGTGCGTAGGCCGCAATCCAGAGAGCGACCTGGTAGAAATCGTGGAGATTCCGGGCTTGAAGTGGTACATAGGAACACAGTATCACCCAGAATACCAGAGCACGGTTTTGAAACCACACCCACTGTTTGTTGACTTTGTAAAGACCGCCATCGCTAACCAGAAATAGCGGCAGGCTGGCTTCAGACAGCATAAAGGCATAGAGTTTGCTGTCTCTTCAGAGAAAATAAAACAATAAAAATAAGAATGAATAAAAACAACATTTTCGGTTTCCTCCTGATTGCCGTAGTGCTGATAGGTTTCAGCTGGTACAACCAGCCATCAGCCGAAGAACAGAGAACGGCATTCGTTCAGGACTCCATCGCCAAGGCTAAGCACGCCGAGATGGAAAAAGCAAGCAAGGCTGCCGCTGATAAGCGCCAGGCTGATGCAAAAGCAAAAATCGAGGCAGACTCTACCGCCCTCTTCTACTCGGCTTTGAAGGGACAGGCTAAGACTGTAACGCTCGAAAACGAGAAAGTGGCGCTTACTCTCAACACCAAGGGTGGCACTGTAGAGAAAGCTGTAATCAAGGGGTATGTGGGTCACAACCTCCAGGTGAAAGATGGTTCTGCCGACCAGAAGGACGTTACGCTCTTCGACGGCAAAGACCAGTGCCTCAAGTTCATGCTCGAGGCAAAGGAAGCAAACATCATCACCAGCGACCTCTACTTCACTCCATCCAACGTTACCAAGAACTCTGTAACCATGACTGCTGTGGCTGCCCCTGGCAAGACCCTCAGCATGACTTACACCCTGGGCAAGAACTACATGCTCCACATGAGTCTGCAGACAGAAGGTATGGCAGGACTGTTCTCACCTAACTGCAACAAGATGAGCATCGACTGGAGCGACAAGGCGCGCCAGCAGGAGCGTGGCTTCATGTTCGAGAACCGCTACACCACCCTCACCTATCATGATGCAGAGGGCGGCACCGACCACCTGAACGAGGGCAGCGAGAAAATCGATGAGAAAATTGAAGAGACTATCGACTGGGTATCTTTCAAGAACCAGTTCTTCTCAGCCATTATGGTAGCTAAGGACAACTTCGACAAGGATGCCTTCATGACCTCTATTCCTCAGGAGAAGGGTTCGGGCTACCTGAAGCAGTTCCAGGCTAAGATGAAGACAGCTTTCGACCCAACCGGCAAGAAGGCATCTGAGTTTGAGTTCTACTTCGGTCCTAACGACTTCCAGATTCTGAAGAATACCGA
>JAIINY010000058.1:0-13360 GCA_022741625.1 Prevotella sp.
CTCGACTTGCATGTGTTAAGCCTGTAGCTAGCGTTCATCCTGAGCCAGGATCAAACTCTCCATTGTAAAATATCATTTTTACTTTGCCAAACCCGAAAGCATAGCGAAGTGTTTGCTGTCTGTACTTAGGACGAATATCCTTTTCGTTTATTGAAGCTTAGTAAACCTGACTTGTCAATTACTTGACGGTTCGTTTCTTTTACCCAGTTTCTTCATATGCCCTATATAATAAGGTGTAATCCAAAACCGCTTCTTGTACTACTTGTCTGTTTATGTAAAATCTTTCAAAGAACTCTTTCTTTAGCTGCTTAGAGAAAGTGTATTTCTCAAAAGCGTGTGCAAAATTACTAACTCTTTTTCATTCCACCAAATGTTTTGAGAAGAAAATCGCTTTTCCTTCTATTTTTTAACTGTTATAAACATCTACAACTTATAAAATTCACTCTTCACCTTATTATATATATTCGTAAGCGTATAAACAAATCAAAGCAAGGTGACATAATTAGCTGCAATATCTACCAACTTTTTTCGTCTTGCCACACCTATAATATAATGTGCATCCTTAGAAGAACAATGAAAGTGCTTTTTCACCCCCTTTACAAGTTCGTCCATTGTAATAGAACGCACTCCTGCGGGATATGCTCCTCGCACAGCCTTCTCAATATCTCCCATATTAAACTCATGATGACGCTTATGAAAGTAAGACGACACCATGACCGCAAACACAATCACCAAAACGATGATAAAAAATAATACTGACTGACTCATGATAATAAACTTTAATCGGTTAAAACGATAACTGCTATCGCTATTTTTCTGCAAATATAAGAAAAAAAACGTAAAGCAGTTCACTTTCTCCCGTTTTTTTGCAGAAAAAGGTTATTTTTTTATCGTTTTTCTCAATTATTTGTTGATAATCCAAAAATATTATGTATTTTTGCAGCAAAGGAACGCCATTTACATATGACACTTCCCCACTAACAATAAAAGTATAACCATAAAAACATAGAGAAAATGCAAGAAACTGTAAAGAAAGTATTGACAGGTGACTTCAATCGAAAGAAGGCTCTGATGTTTCTCATCACAGCCTTAGCCACAATTCTGGTATGGAACTTACCCATCGACAGCTTTGGAATCGAGGGTCTCACTGTTGTACAACAACGTGTAATCGCCATATTCGTAATGGCAGTGATGCTATGGCTCACAGAAGCAATTCCAGCTTGGGCCACCTCAGTAGTTATCATTTTTGTACTGCTATTCTTCGTCTCCGATTCGGCTTTTGCCGTTATGCAAGGCTCAGAGGGCGAGTACGGCAAACTATTGGACTACCAAGGTGTAATGGCATGTTTCGCCGATCCAACAATCATTCTCTTCCTGGGAGGTTTCGTACTAGCCATCGCAGCTACCAAAAGCGGTCTTGACGTACTGATGGCAAAAACATTGATTGCCCCATTCGGCAAGCGATCGGAAAACGTACTATTGGGTTTTATGCTCATCACCGGTATTTTCTCCATGTTTATCTCCAACACGGCCACAGCTGCAATGATGCTTACCTTCCTAACCCCAGTATTCAAGTCGCTCCCTGCTAACGGAAAAGGAAGAGTAGCGCTGACTATGGCCATTCCTATCGGAGCTAACCTCGGTGGTATGGGAACCCCTATCGGAACTCCTCCTAATGCTTTTGCCTACAAGGTTCTCAATGACCCCGCAGGCTTGAACCTCGGAATAGGTTTTGGAGAATGGATGGCAATTATGGCTCCGATGGTTATCATCATGCTTTTCTGCGCATGGTTTATCATCCGCAAGATGTTCCCATTCTCACAAAAGACTATAGAATTAAAAATCGACGGCAATATAAGTCACAATTGGCGTACAATAGTTGTAGGTGCCACATTCTTCCTTACCATCCTTCTTTGGGTATGTGGCAAGCAACTTGGTGTCAATGCCAACACTGTGGCTATGCTCCCAATTGCCGTTTTTGCCTTTACCGGCGTGGTAACAGCCAGCGACCTGAAAGATATAGATTGGGCCGTCATCTGGATGGTTGCCGGTGGTTTTGCTCTCGGTCTCGCCATGAATGGAACCGGCTTAGCAGAAAATGCAGTAAACAGCATCCCATTCGCAGAGTTTAACCCATTAGTAATTATGGTGGTCTCTGGATTAGTTTGCTTCATACTAAGTAATTTTATCTCAAATACAGCAACTGCCGCCCTGCTCATCCCGATTCTTACCGTAGTATGTTCAGGAATGGGCGACAAGTTGACTTCTATAGGAGGGACCCAAACTATCCTCATAGGCGTAGCAGTAGCAGCCTCTTGCGCTATGTCGCTTCCAATCTCTACTCCACCAAATGCCATTGCCTACTCCACCGGTCTTATCCAACAGACTGACATGGTGAAAGCAGGTCTTACCGTGGGCGTACTAAGTATGGTAATCGGCTATGCTGCACTCATCACATTCTGCCGTCTTGGCTTTATGTAAAAAAGATATTTTAAGAAGTATTAAATATCGGCACTGCAAAATAAACTCGTTTTTATTTTGCAGTGTCTTCTTTTTACCGTAACTTTGCACCCATGAAAAAGATAGTTATTGGAATAGATGTCGGCATTTCTACTACAAAGATAGTAGGAATAGACGAGAGTGGGATGGTTATCAGCCCTATTCGCATCAAGGCCACCGACCCTATCACCTCCTTATATGGAGCATTTGGAAAATATTTACACGACAACAAAATTAGCCTCGACGAGGTAGAACAAGTTATGCTCACCGGTGTAGGTTCTGCTTACATTGATGAACGAATCTATGGTCTGCCTACATCGAAGAGCGAAGAGTTTGTTGCCGATGGACTCGGTGCACGATACGAAAGCAAGCTTGAGCGTATGATTGTGGTAAGTATGGGCACAGGAACCTCCCTCGTAAAGTGCGACGGCAAAGAGATCAAGCACATCGGCGGCATTGGTATTGGTGGAGGAACACTAGCAGGCCTGAGCCGAATTATGCTCAAGACCGATGATATCAAGCAGATTGTAAACCTGGCCAAAAACGGTGATGTATCAAAAATCAATCTGCTAATAGGAGACATCAGCGCCAAACCTTTACCTGGACTTCCCATGAATGCAACAGCATCGCTCTTCAGTAATGCCAAAGCCAACGCCTCCCGTGAAGACATAGCAATGGGGCTTATATGGATGGTATTACAGAGCATCGGCTCAGCAACCATACTCTCCTCCCTAGAATCAGGCATCAAAGATTTTGTAATGATAGGCAACCTGACACTTTTACCACAATGCAGAGAAGTATTCCCTGCTATGGAAAAACTCTATGGTGTAAGATTCAGAATCCCTAAATATTCAGAATTCTGCACTGCCATAGGTGCTGCACTAGACTATAAAAACAAGACCGAATTATCTTAAAAGCAGGTTCAAACCATACCTTCATATCAAGAAGGAGCAAGTTACAAAACGGCGCACAACACCACAACACCAAGCTACATAAAAGGCACAACGCCACAATGCGCTGAAACTGAACAGATTAATCATTTTGGGAAACCGCTTTTAGAACAAGTTTCCCAAAACGATTTTTCAAACGCCTGATACTCAACGACTTAATATTTTTTAACATGAGAAAAGTTATCCAAAACGTACAACTTTCATTTTAAATTCTTATCTTTGCATTGTCGAAAAGATGGTATTTATTGCCACCTTCAAGTATAAAGACTTAGTATCAAGCAATTTAAATATCAATTATAAAAGTAACACAAGAAATGATTCAAACTGTAGTTAAACGTGACGGACGCATCGTTGGTTTCAACGAGCAAAAAATCATGGCTGCCATACGCAAAGCCATGTTACATACCGACAAGGGGGAAGACTCTTCTTTAATAGAGCAAATCACTGACCACATCGCATATCGCGGCAAGAGCCAAATGAGCGTAGAAGCCATCCAGGATGCCATCGAACTGGAACTCATGAAGAGTGCCCGCAAAGATGTTGCCCAGAAGTATATTGCCTATCGTAACCAGAGAAACATTGCTAGAAAAGCTAAGACCCGTGACGTATTCATGAGTATTGTCAATGCAAAGAACAATGACATCACCCGTGAAAACGCCAATATGAATGCTGACACTCCAGCTGGCATGATGATGAAATTTGCTTCAGAAACCACTAAACCATTCGTTGACGATTATCTCCTTTCCCAGGAGGTACGCGACGCCGTTACACATAACTACATCCACATTCACGATAAAGACTATTATCCAACCAAGAGTTTGACTTGTGTTCAGCATCCGTTGGACGTAATTCTCAAGCATGGATTCACTGCAGGCCATGGCTCTAGCCGTCCTGCTAAGCGTATCGAAACTGCAGCCGTATTAGCATGTATCTCTCTAGAGACTTGCCAGAACGAGATGCATGGAGGTCAGGCAATTCCTGCCTTCGACTTCTACCTGGCCCCATACGTACGTATGTCTTACCAGGAAGAGGTAAAAAATCTGGAAAAACTAACAGGAGAAGATCTCAGCGACCTCTACAATATTGATATCGACGACTATTTAGTGAAAGACCTGACAGGCTTGGAAGGTAAAGAGCGCCTGGAGCAGCATGCCATCAACAAGACCGTAAACAGAGTACATCAGGCAATGGAGGCATTCATTCACAATATGAACACAATCCACTCTCGTGGCGGTAATCAGGTTGTATTTTCTTCTATCAATTATGGTACAGATACAAGTGCTGAAGGTCGTTGTATTATGCGAGAGATTCTGCTCAGTACATACGAAGGTGTAGGAAATGGAGAAACTGCTATCTTCCCTATCCAGATCTGGAAGAAGAAGCGTGGCGTTAACTACCTGAAGGAGGATCGAAACTATGACCTCTATCAGTTGGCTTGCAAGGTAACCGCCCGTCGTTTCTTCCCTAACTTCCTGAATCTCGATGCCACATTCAACCAGAATGAGAAATGGCGCGCTGATGATCCAGAGCGTTACAAGTGGGAAATCGCTACTATGGGTTGCCGTACCCGTGTATTCGAAGACCGTTGGGGCGAGAAGACCAGTATTGCACGTGGAAATTTGAGCTTTTCAACTATCAATATCGTGAAGCTTGCCATCGAATGTATGGGCATTGAGAACAAGCAACAGCGTATTGATATGTTCTTTGCAAAACTGGACAACATCCTCGACATTACCGCCAAACAGCTCGATGAGCGCTTCCAGTTCCAAAAAACTGCAATGGCAAAACAGTTCCCATTGTTGATGAAATATCTTTGGGCAGGAGCAGAAGACTTGAAGCCAGAAGAAACTATCGAGAGCGTAATCAATCACGGAACACTGGGTATTGGTTTCATCGGACTTGCAGAATGCCTCGTAGCACTCATCGGTCACCACCATGGTGAAAGTGAAGAAGCACAGGATTTAGGCTTGAAGATTATTACTTATATGCGTGACCGAGCTAACGAATTCAGCGAGCAGTACCACCACAACTACTCCATCCTGGCTACGCCAGCAGAAGGCTTGAGCGGTAAGTTTACCAAGAAAGACCGCAAGCAGTTTGGCATTATTCCAGGAGTTACCGATCGTGACTACTACACCAATAGTAACCACGTACCAGTTTACTATAAGTGTACAGCCCTCAAAAAAGCAAAGATTGAGGCACCATATCACAATTTAACCCGTGGTGGTCACATCTTCTATGTAGAAATTGATGGTGATGCTACTCACAATCCAGCAGTCATCTCAAGCGTAGTAGATATGATGGACAAATACAATATGGGCTATGGTTCAGTAAACCACAATCGCAACCGTTGTCTCGACTGCGGATACGAGAATGCGGATGCCAACCTTGAAGTCTGCCCTAAGTGCGGTAGCCATCACATAGATAAGCTACAGCGCATCACAGGTTATTTGGTGGGAACAACTGACCGTTGGAACAGTGGTAAGCTTGCAGAGCTTCACGATCGTGTCACCCACATAGACACCCCACAAAAATAAGATAAATGATTAGTATTTTAAGTATAGTGCATGACACAATGGTAGATGGTCCGGGATTCCGGACCTCTATCTATTGTGCCGGCTGTCCTAACCATTGTGCCGGCTGCCATAATCCTCAATCCTGGGACATCAATCGTGGCATAATGACCTCAACAGAGGACATTATGAAAGAAATACTGGAAGACCCTTTCGCCAACGTTACCTTCTCTGGAGGTGATCCAATGTATCAGGCAGATGGTTTTGCCGAGCTGGCTCGCGCAATTCGGACAGAAAGTGATAAAGACATTTGGTGTTTCACTGGTTATAGATACGAGAACCTACTGAAGAATTCGAAACAACTGGAATTGTTGAAGTTAATAGATGTATTGGTAGATGGCCCATTCATAAAAGACCTCCAAGACGAAGATCTTTTCTTCCGTGGCAGCAGCAACCAGCGTCTTATCAACGTACAAAAATCCCTGGCTCTAGGCGAAGTAGTAGAACTTCACCTCACTAAGGACAATCCGAATCCTGAGCTTTAAAATTTTAAAGCCCGGGATAGGATATTACTTTTTGAACTATATATTCAATCTATAGATACACCCAATTGTTGGAGTAGATTTTTCACATAACCTCTGTTCCAATCCGTTTCATGCAGGCGTTCTGAATCAAAAAGCAGCAAATCAATATCTACAGCAATAATCCCTTTTCTACTTTCAGCAACCCTCCTTCCGCATTTACGCTCTATGTTTTTGATTGCCAATAAGGTTCGTTCCATATTGACATTAGTATAGCCAACTCCTAGAGTATTTAGGAATTTATCTGATGACAACCCGATAGGCTCCGTCCAAAGCGAAGTACCAAAAGTCATATCTTCGAAAGTAGCCTCAAGCCATTTCTTTGCTTTCAGAACATGAGCCTCCTGATCAACATTAGAACCCAACGCTATCACTATTTTTACTCGTTTACTTTTCATATTTTTATAATTTCAGTGCAAAGTTAGTAAAAATTCTTAAATTAAGTATAGCTTATCCGTTTTTTTTGTTATTTTTGCACTATGAATAGAATAAAAACGTATATAATAGGTATTCTTTTACTCATCTGCACTCCATCTCAAGCACAGATGAAATGGAATCAAACCTATCAGACATATATCAATCAGTATAAGGATCTCGCCATCGAGCAGATGCTTCGCTATCGTATACCAGCCAGTATCACCTTGGCACAGGGACTCTTTGAGAGTGCAGCAGGCAAGAGTGTACTGGTCTTAGAAGGTAACAATCATTTTGGCATCAAATGCCACAACTGGGCTGGTCCAACCCAATACCACGATGACGATGCCAGAGGCGAATGTTTCCGAGTATATCAAGATGCCAGAGATAGCTATGAGGATCATAGCAAATTTCTGGCTAGGCAACCGCGCTATGCCCGCCTGTTTGAACTTAACCAGCGCGATTACAAAGGCTGGGCTAGAGGTTTGAAACAATGCGGATATGCAACCAATCCGCAATATGCCAACAAACTGATACAAATCATTGAACTCTATAAACTTTTCGATTATGACAAAGCAAAGCGATATGATCGATTTATGGCAACACATAGCGGCACAGACCAACCCGTCAATGCACAAGGCATATTGCACCCTATTCAGAAGTTCAATGACAACTATTACCTGATAGCCAGAGAAGGTGACACGTTCAAGGCACTGGGTAAGGAAGTAGAAATCAGCTGGCGCAAACTCGCAAGATATAACGAGCGCGACAAACATACGGTATTGCACAAGGGGGATATTATCTACTTGAAGAAGAAGCGCAAGAAGGCTCCAAAGCAGTACAAGAAGCGTCCTCATATCGTGCAACCGGGAGAAAGCATGTACACCATCTCACAAAGATACGGAATCCGCATCAAGTACCTCTACAAGATGAACAAGCTTGATCCTAGCTATCAGGTCAAGGTTGGAGACAGACTGCGAGTGAGATAATCTCTTGCAGTACAAAAACTCATTCATCGCCAAAGAAAGACTATCATTACCATACTATAAAAAATAGAAAACAAAAAAATACAAGATAAGAAATGAAAAAGAACATTTTATCTCTAGCAGCTCTGGCAATAATGATGTTGCCAAGTGACATACAAGCACAGAATTTCGACGACTATTTCGTTGACAAGACTTTGAGAATAGACTATACTTTTGCCGGCAACAAAGCCCAGCAGATGATAGCTGTAGATGAGCTGAACGTAATGCCTCGATGGTATGGAAAGAAACAGCGACTCAGTGAGCTACCAGTAGAAGGCAATGGTCAGATAACAGTTAAAGATCATCGCACAGGTAAGGTTATTTATCGCAACTCATTCTCTACCCTGTTTCAGGAATGGCTCTCAGAGCCAGAGTCAGCCGGCAACACCAAGAGTTTCGAGAATGTATTCCTCGTACCGATGCCTAAGGACACTATTGATGTGACACTCGACTTGCGCAACAACCGTCGTGAAATCATGACCACTCTCAGTCACCAAGTTGCACCAAGCGACATTTTGATTCACCACAAGGGCGAAAAACCAACGCCTTACGAGACCTTGCAGCAAGCAGCCGACACTACCCGCTGCATCCACATCGCCTACGTAGCTGAAGGTTATACGGAAGAGGAAATGCCAATATTCCTTCAGGATGCAAAAGAAGCAAATGAAGCCATTTTTAATCACGAACCTTTCAAGAGTATGAGAGACAGGTTCAATGTAGTTGCTGTAAAATCAGCATCTCTTGAAAGTGGCACAAGCGAACCCGGCAAGGGTATATGGAAGAAAACAGCTTTAAGTTCACATTTTGACACATTCTATAGTGAGAGATACCTCACCACACTTCATCTCAAAGACCTGCACGACTGTCTGGCAGGCACCCCATACGAACATATCATCGTATTGGTTAACTCTACAAGATATGGTGGAGGAGGAATCCTCAATTCCTACAATCTCACCACCTGTCATCAGAAATGGTTTAAACCTGTTGTAGTGCATGAATTCGGTCATTCTTTTGCCGGACTTGCTGACGAATATGCCTATGAGAGCGAGCAGGTACCGATGTATCCTCATGATGTTGAGCCATGGGAAAAAAATATCACCACATTGGCAAACTTTCACGGAAAATGGGAAGATATGATCAAGAAGGGTACTAAGATTCCTACCCCACTTTCTAAAAAGGAGAAAGAGGCAGTAAGCAAAGTTGGTGTTTTTGAAGGTGCAGGCTATAGTCCAAAGGGAGTGTATCGTGGCGTACAAGATTGCCGTATGCGCATCAACGAGACTCCAGAGTTCTGCATAGTCTGCAAGAAAGCTCTACAAGACATCATCGACTTTTACACCAAATAGATAGAGAGGAATCAGGAGCCCCAAGCTCCCATTATCCAAGAACAATAATAATTAATGAAATAAACACCAATCGCTTATGAAAGAGCAATCCTTAAATATCCAGTATCAGGTTGCTCAGTTAGATGAACTGAGCGACATTGAGCAGCAATTGGTAAAGAAAGCCATGGAGGCCACCAATAATTCTTATGCCAACTACAGTCACTTTCATGTAGGTGCAGCCTGCCTATTGGCTGATGGCAGAATCGTAATTGGAGCCAATCAGGAAAATGCAGCCTTTCCATCCGGTCTCTGCGCAGAGCGTAGTGCCATCTTCGGAGCCCAAAGCAACTATCCAGAGCAAGCTATCACGACTCTGGCCATAGCTGCCCGCAACGAGAATGGCTTCCTCAAAAGCCCGATCTCCCCATGTGGCGCATGCAGGCAGGTAATACTAGAGATGGAAGACCGATATCAGCAACCCGTTCGCATCTTGCTCTACGGAGAGAACTGCACCTATCGCTTCCACAGCATCAAGGACTTGCTTCCATTCTCATTTGTAGATGCCAATATGAAAAAATAAGATTTTGGATTATTTCTTCAGATTAGTATTGATACAAACATATAAAAAGCACGAATCCCCCAGGATTTCGTGCTTTTTACGTTATTCTTCTATTTTATGTTGTTCTTCAAACTCATAACAGCCCGCATCCGGTTTATCATCACGAAGAATACCCTGTCGGTCAGTTGGCAATGAAGTAGCAGCATCCGCCACTCCTATGGCAGCCGATTCCTTGCGAAGCCTGAAATCATACTTCAAATTATCCGTATCAAATAATCGGAAATGTTTCTTCCCAAACTGAGTCGTATCCTTTAAGTTCTCATATATGGTATTCGTAAACTTCAAACTATCTTCAGTATTCATCTTTTCTGTACGAAGTACACAATGATCGAAGCAGAAATTACATTCTTCATCGTTCTTCGGTGAAGTCCATACCATCTCATCATCATGGTATCCTGTAACAATAGAATTTATGACCTTAAAATTGAGAAGCGGAGGAATAATTCCTATAGCTGTGGCACGACGTCCATCAAAAGGATAGAACTGAGCTATGGTACATCCGTTCACTTCCACATCACCACCCTTTACAAAAAGCGTATGATTCAAGGTATTGGACAACTGACAATTATACAACTGCACCTTAGCCGAATCAACGGCAAGACCATACCCCTGGCAATTATGAATGGTAGAATGCCGTAAAAGAAGCTTCTGACGAGTGACATCCGAGCAAGGTTCTACCCTAATACCGTGATAAGCACTGTGGATGTCAGCATAGCTGATGACATTATCCGATGAAGAAGGCATGAAATGAACACCCTGCCACCGACCAGGCGTCCGATCATAAGGAAGATAGTCGAACATATTATCCATACGATCTCCCCGCATCAGCACCTCATTATCTTTCTCTCCCAAGATACGCAACGAACCATAAACATCAAGTCCGGCATTCTCATGAAAATAGAAATGCGTACCAGCTCCAACAGATAGCGTTATGAGACTATCAACAACCATTCCGCCATATACAACAATAGGGCGGTTGCACTGAATCGTAGTATCTTTCCCGATTCGAAGGTTTTTGCATAAAACAGCATCCCAGGAGTAAGCTTTTAAGTTTACTTTCTGCTGCACCCCACTTTCCAATGTAAAGAGCAGATTATCCTCCACCAACTGAGGTGAATTCTGATATTGCTGATGCGAAGTAAGTTCTACGAAAACACGAACACTATCGCCCTTTCTCACCTCTATATCCTGAGTCTGATAGCCGGCAGTCGATCCTAGGAACGAGCCATCCACATTTACCCGAAATCCCGTCTGGTTACCATTTTCCAGTCTGACAGTAGAACAACGCAGCGACTTTCCCGAACGATTATACACCCAAAAGCTTCGAGTAGGTGTAGGCACATTCGAGAACGTAGTATCCAGGCTTACTGTATCTGCAGAAAACGCAAGCAAGTGAGAACGTGACGAAGAAAAGCTCTCCTCATCAGCACAACCAGCCATCGCTACAGAAGCCATACAAGCGATCATGATATTATAAAAAAATCCCTTTTTCCGTTTCATATTTATAGAACGGAAAAAGGGATTAAATATTGTATTACTCTAACCATTCTCGGGTTAGCAGTTTTCCACGAAAATCAATATTCTGCTACATAAACATAGCAAAGATAGAAGAACCGATTACGGTCATCACACCACAAACCACGATAGACAAGCTACTCATTGCACCTTCAATAGTACCCATCTCCATAGCTTTAGCTGTACCCAAGGCGTGAGCAGAACAACCGATGGCAATACCCTTGGCAATAGGTTCCTTGATACAAAGCAGCTTGAGAAACTTCTCTGCAAAAATATTGCCTATCACACCTGTAATGATGATTACGACAACCGTTACAGAAACATGACCACCCAATTCCTCAGAAACACCAATACCGATGGCTGTGGTGATGGATTTTGGCAAGAATGTAACATAGGCTGCATGGTCGAAGTGGAACACCAAAGCCAGAAGAAGTACAGAGCAGAGACTTGCCAAGACACCCGACAAGATACCAATGAGCACAGCACGGTAATTCTTCTTCAGCAGTTCTACCTGCTGATAAAGCGGAACAGCCAGACAGATGGTAGCTGGGGTAAGCAGATAACTGATGATATTGGCACCCGCATTGTAAGTCTTATAATCTACTCCCGTAATCAGCAAGGTACAAATAACCAAAATGATGGAAATCAGCAACGGATTCATCAAAGACCATCCTGTTTTAATCTTCAAAAGCAATCCGATGGCGTAAGCAGCCAAACTGATCAAAACACCAAAAAAGACAGAATCCTGAAACAAGGAAATCATTTTTTTGCCTCCTTTCCTCTTTTGATAACAAACTGAGTGAACCATCCAGAAACAGCCATCACCACAAAAGTACTGACAACAGTCACAACAATATACTGCAACCATGCACTGGCAATAGAATGCCATGAGTCGATGAGTCCCACAGCTGCCGGAATAAACATCACTGGCATTACGGCAATGAGGAAACTGCTGGTTTCCCTTATATGTTTCACCTTGATAACCTTAAGTTCCAATGCCGCGAACAACAAGACAATACCATAAATACTGGCAGGTATCGGCAACGGCAACAGATAATGGAGCAATTCTCCTGCGAAAGAGAACGCTATGATAATTAAAAACTGAATTAAAAGTTTCATCCTAAATACAAATTACTTTAAAAATTAAGTAAGCATCATTATCACCAATAAGCCAAACTTACAAAACTGCTTCCGCATAAGAAACAATCGCTTGTGCCGTTTTCTCCACACCTAAGCGAACCGTATCCAGACAAACGTCATAATCGTTGGCATTTCCCCAAGTCAACCCCGTATAGTAACTATGATAAGCCACACGGCAATCATCTACATGTTCCACAAACTCAGTCGCCTCAGCATAAGAAAGCTTCTGCTCCTCCTTGATCTCCGCAATACGAGCCTTTACATCACCCTTGAGGAACACCGACACCAAGTCTTTGCGTTCACGGAAGATGTAATTGCCACAACGCCCGATAACGACACAATTCTCCTGTCCTATCATATCAGCCAAGACACGAAGAGGTTTTTCTGTGAGTAATCTTTGATTCTCACCCAGGGAAGACATTGAAAAGAGCAGTTCGTCAGCAGGATCTTCATCGAAGAAAGCTTCCATTTCATCCAAGACTCCACGCTCTTCCGCCATTTCCATCAAATTCTTACGGGTATAAAACGGAATACCATAATGTTCTGCAAGCAATCTGCCTACCCGAACAGCACCACATCCACATTGGCGCGCAATCGTAATAATCATGATAGTATAAATTTTAAATTTAACGTATATAAAGCAAGAAAGCTAAGAAGATTTGATTCTTCTTAGCTTTCTAAAGTCGGGGCGACAGGATTCGAACCTGCGACCACCTGTTCCCAAAACAGGAGCGCTACCGGGCTGCGCTACACCCCGCTTATACTAGAGAGTTATCATC
>JAIINY010000393.1:0-1965 GCA_022741625.1 Prevotella sp.
TGAGGTAAAGGAAGAGTTTGGAACTCTATCCTTTAACAATGTGTTACTTTATAGAGAGGACACAAAAATGTACCAAGTTATTTTTTAATCATTACTAAAGAAAAAATAAGATAATATGCTTTTACGTTTATGGGTTATATCAATGTTGGCTGTCATGACTTTGCCTGCCACTTCGCAGGAAGACAGCTGCAAGACCGTTCATCGCATCGCCGCTGATGTGGTGCCAGCCACTATTTTTCATACCAACGAGTTTCTGCGTGGGGGGAATGATGAGGCCCGGACGATGAATCACGACATGACTTTTACGCTGAAGTATGCCTTCATGAATAGGGAGGAGGTGAGGCCTGGCTCCATCTATCAGGGGGTATATCAGGGTGTGGGTATGGCTAGACATGAGTTTAACCAGTGGCTGGCGAACCCGATATCCGTGTATCTGTTTCAGGGGGCACCGATTGTGAACCTATCCCGCAGGGTGTCGCTCAACTATGAGTGGAACCTGGGTATGGCGTTCGGATGGAATGCCTATGACGAGCTGAACAATCCTGAAAACAAGGTGATTGGCTCCAAGGCTACGGCATATATTGATGTTGATGTGTATATGAAGTGGATGCTCTCGAAATATCTTGATCTGAATGCCGGTATTTCGCTGACTCATTTCTCTAATGGCAACACCACTTATCCTAATATGGGACTCAATACGGGTGGCATAAGATTGGGACTGGCTTATTACATCAACCGACAACCATTGGCTGTGCCGAAGGTGGAGCGGGAGAAGTTGCCGGATAGGCGTGGACTTTACACGGATGTGGTATTGTATGGCGCATGGAAGCAGGGTATTGCTCATGATGGGGTGTCGAGCTATCTGCTGGATGGCAAGTATGCCGTGATGGGCTTCAATGTAAACCCGATGTACCGGTTGAACCCGTGGCTGAGTTTGGGTGCTTCGCTTGATGGTGTGTACGACCGTTCGGCTAGCAGGGAGAATGATCCTTGGGGCGAGGATGTGAATCATAAGTTTAGTACCCAGGCTGGTCTGGGGCTTTCGGCTCGTGGCGAGTTTGCCATGCCTTATTTCAGCATCAACTTTGGTGCGGGAACCTATCTGCTTGGCAATCGCAACGATTTCAGGGGTGTATATGAGGTGCTTGCCCTGAAGATTCATGTGAGCCGACGTGCCATGCTGCACATCGGCTACAGTCTGGTGGATTTCAAGACTCCTAACAATCTGATGCTAGGCTTGGGATGGCGCTTTGGCGGCAAATAATTCTGCCACTTTCTCCAGCCATTCCTTGTCAATAGCATCGAAGGTGCTGAGGTGTTCGCTGTCAATATCCAGTACGGCGATCACCTCACCATTTCTGATAACAGGCACTACAATCTCAGAACGGGAGGCGCTGCTGCAGGCAATATGCCCTGGAAATTTCTCAACATCTTCTACCACGATGGTTTCCGCCTTGTCCCAAGCCGTTCCGCAAACTCCCTTACCCCGTTTGATGCGGGTGCAGGCCAGCGGTCCCTGGAAAGGACCCAGCACAAGGGTTCCATCGATGACTCTGTAGAAGCCTACCCACCAGAAGTGGAAGGTGTCCATGATGCATGCTGAAATATTCGCCATATTGGCGATGATGTCGCTTTCGCCCTCTACGAGTGACTTGATCTGTGGGAGGAGCGTAGCGTAAAGTTCCTCCTTCGTTTCTCCTTTTATAATAAGATGTTCTGCCATGATGTCTTTACTTTTCAATTCTGTCTATCATCTGTTTAGATATTCTATCTCTGCAAAAGTAATAAAAATAATTGAAATACTGTCATTTTCATAGAATTATTTCTATCCTTTCAATCTTTTTTTGTACTTTTGCACCATCAATTGAGATAAAGAAAAGTCTGATTATTCAATAAAAGTAAGAATATGGCTGATAAAGATATGAAATGGAAGACGCTCTCGCAGAAGTATCTGATAGAGAAGCC
>JAIINY010000059.1:0-13344 GCA_022741625.1 Prevotella sp.
TTGATGACAGGCATGTTCATCAGCAGTCGGGCACGGTTGGTCTGGATATGTGGGAACACTTCTTTTCTCACAATCTTATCTACCACGAGTGGTACGGCAAAGATGATGTCTGGCTTGATTTCTGCCAGCGCTTCAGAGATGAGCGTAGGGCTCGGAAGGCGGGTGAGGAAGAAGATGTGGTTACCCATTGCCATATTGTAGATGAACTCGGTCATGAGTCCATACATGTGAGCCATCGGAAGGGTAGAGAGGATGTTGCAGTTCTTGCCGATCTTGGGATTTACCGTATCCATCAGATAATCGAGATTACCCCAGAGGGCTCTGTATGGCAACATCACACCCTTGGAGAAACCTGTAGTTCCGCTGGTGTAGTTGATCATCGCCAGCTCTTCCGGATTATCCACATGATATTTTACATGCTCAGGGCGGAAGTACTTGGGATATTTATGACCAAACATTGCGTTGAGATGCTCGCGGGCGTAAGTCAGTTTCTCTGAACGGGAAATGACGAGTGAATTATCCGGCAGATAGATGATGCCTTCCAGTGTAGGCATTTCATCGGGAGTAATCTCCGTAGCCACCACATCACCCACAAACAGGAGTCTGCTCTCGCTATGGTTCACAATGTTGTGGATCTGCTCTGGTTTGAATTCGTTCTGTATAGGCACGACGATTGCACCATAGGTGATAATAGCCAGGAAAGCTACTGCCCACTGGCTACTATTTCTACCGCAGACGGCAATCTTGTCGCCCTTCTTCACATCGCTGTTTTCAAACAGGATGTGCAGTTTCTCTATCTTTCTTGCAACATCGTGGTACTGGAGTGTAGCGCCCTTATAATCGGTGAGCGCATCCAAGTGCCAATTCTTGATGATGCTTCTCTCAATATACGAGTTAAAACTTGGTATTGAATTCATTGCACAATTTACAAAATTTTGTGCAAAGGTACAGAAAATACTGCACACCGCAAAATAAAATGTGCATTATTTTATAGATTAGCGTAAAATATTTTAGGAACTAGGTAAAAATATATAGTTTTATCCCATTATTGCCATTTACTGGTGGCAATAATGAGATAATTTTACACTTATTCATCTATCGTGAATCCTATTCGTATCTCATTGATTTGGCTGGATGAATATGAGAGATGAGGTAACTTGGCGCTACCAGCATGAAGATGCTGATGAGGAGGGTGGCTACGTTAAGTGCCACGATAAAGAGCCAGTTGAACTCCACCGGTACCGTACTTACGTAGTAAGTCTGGGCATCGAGCTTCACCATTCCCGTGAAATGCTGCAGGGCAAGAAGTCCCAGTCCGATGACATTGCCCAGTAACATTCCCTTGCCGATGATGAATACGGCAAACCAGAGGAAGGTGTGGCGGATAGTCTTGTTGCGGGCACCCAGGGCTTTCATCACTCCAATCATCGAAGTGCGCTCCAGGATGATGATGAGCAATCCGCTGATCATCGTTACGCCTGCCACGATGAGCATCAGTCCCAGGATAATCCATACATTCAGATCCATCAGGCTGAGCCATTGGAAGATGTTCGGATTCAGCTCCTTGATGGTGGCGCTGCTGTAGGTTTCTCCGTAATGATCTACGGTACGGTTCACCTTATTGATAACATAGTCTTCCGTCTCGTTGAGCTTGTCGAAGTCCTTCACCGTCAGCTCGGCACCGCTTGCCTGGTCATCCTCCCATCCATTCAGCTTCACGGCTGTATAGAGGTCGGTATAGACCATCAGTTCATCGTACTTCTTGAGATTGGTCTCGTAGATGCCCGCGATGGTGAACCGGCGCATTCTCACGCCCTGGTTATCGATGAAGTAGGCGAAGATGCGCTCGCCGTTCTTCAGCTTCAACTTGTCTGCCATCAGCTTGGAAATCAGAATCTGGTTATGGCTGGCTTTGTCATCAAACTTCGGTATGCTTCCTTCCACCATGTTCTGATGGATGAAGGTAGAGTCGAAATCCGGTCCCACACCCTTGAGCACTACGCCCAGGAAATCGTTGTCGGTCTTGAGGATTCCTTCTTTCATGGCAAAGCGCTGCACATGTTTCACGCCCGGAATCTTCTGGAGCACCTTCACCATCGAGTCGTTCATCACCACCGGATACTGGTTCTGCTGCTGCAGGGTCATGAAGTCGGCCACCTGAATATGGCTTCCGAAGCCAATCACTTTGTCGCGGATGGTGTGCTTGAATCCCAGCACCACGCATACCGACATGATCATGATGGCGAGTCCGATGGCAACACCGGCTGTGGCAATATGAATGGCAGGGCGAGAAACTTTACGTTTGTCGCCCTGATCACTATATAATCTCTTTGCTATAAACAGAGGAAAGTTCATCTTTTCTTTTGTAATGTTAAAGTCCTTCGTCCTCCACTCTTCCCGGATAAGCCTCAAGTGCCTTGGCAAGAACTATCAATGCGCGGTTCAGGTCGTCCTTCTTCAAGACGTACGCCATACGCACCTGGTTGCGGCCGGCACCAGGAGTGGTATAGAAACCTGAGGCTGGAGCCATCATCACGGTCTCGCCCTCATATTCAAACTCTTCCAGACACCAGCGGCAGAACTTGTCAGAGTCGTCGATAGGCAACTTGGCTACGGTATAGAAGGCACCCATTGGGATAGGAGAGTAAACGCCCGGAATACGGTTGAGGCCGTCGATCAGACACTTGCGTCGTTCTACGTACTCATCATATACATCGCGATAGTACTCCTCGGGTGCATCGAGTGAAGCCTCGGCAACAATCTGACCGATCAGTGGAGGAGAGAGGCGAGCCTGACAGAACTTCATCACCGCCTTGCGGATCTCGGCATTCTTGGTTATCAGGGCACCCACACGGATACCACACTCGCTGTATCGCTTGGATACAGAGTCGATGAGCACGGTATTCTGCTCGATACCCTCCAGGTGCATCGCACTGATGTAAGGGCTGCCTGTGTAGATATACTCACGGTAAACCTCATCCGAGAAGAGGTAGAGATCGTACTTCTTCACCAGGTCGCGAATCTGGTTCATCTCTCTGCGGGTATAAAGATAGCCGGTAGGGTTGTTCGGGTTACAGATCAGGATGGCACGGGTGCGCTCATTGATGAGTTCCTCAAACTTCTCCACCTTAGGCAGGGAGAAACCTTCCTCGATGGTAGTGGCGATGGTACGGATCTTGGCACCCGCCGAGATGGCGAACGCCATATAGTTAGCGTATGCAGGTTCTGGTACGATGATCTCGTCTCCTGGGTTCAAGCAACTCATGAAAGAGAAGAGCACAGCCTCAGAACCTCCCGATGTGATGATGATATCATCGGCAGTTACGTTGATATTGAATTTCTTGTAATAATCTACTAGCTTCTCACGATAACTGAGATAGCCCTGACTTGGAGAATACTCCAAGATGGTGCGGTCGATGTGTTTCAGCGCATCGAGACCACACTGTGGAGTAGGCAGATCAGGCTGACCAATATTGAGGTGATATACCTTTACTCCACGTTTCTTTGCTGCGGCAGCCAGTGGAGCCAACTTTCTGATAGGTGACTCTGGCATTTCAAGACCGCGTACAGATATTTCTGGCATCTTTTCTAAATAATTCTTTCTGTTATTAACCCTAGCAAGCAGTTTCCTCTTCCAGGCACGGTACTTATCCAGCCGTATCAGATGAAACAATATCTCGCAAATCGTCTGCAAAGATACGCAATTTCATTGAAAATACGTAATAGATTGGGTTAAAATTTGATTTTTTAGTAAAAAACTCTTTATTCTGTTGCTCTTCTCCATTCTTTTTTATAACTTTGCATCATCTTTCGGCGCTTTCGCCCTGCCCATAATATAATAAGGTGGAAAGGGGAGAGGTAGTCTGGAAAAGGATAATAAAACAAAGATTTTAAACATTAGTAAAAGGAAAAGAAATTATGAGAAGTAGAACAAGCACTTGGTTTGAGACAAAGGTTAAATATCAGAAGACAATGGAAGATGGTTCAGAAAAGGTGGTTTCTGAAGCATACGTAGTTGATGCCCTGAGTTTCACCGAGGCAGAGAGCGCTATTATCGACGAGATGTCTGTCTATGTAAGCGGCGAGTTGAAGGTCAGCGGTATCGGTAAGGCTTGCTATGGAGAGATTTTCTTCAGCGATATTGATGATGATGACAAGTGGTACAAGGCTAAGCTCCAGTTCATCACCATTGATGAAAAGTCTGAAAAGGAGAAGCGCTCTAATGTTACATATCTCGTACAGGCTAAGTCTTTGGCCCGTGCACTCCGCTATATCGACGAGGTGATGGGCAAGACCATGATCGACTATGATGTAGTAGGCTTGAACGAGACCAAGCTGATGGATGTTTTCGAGCACCATGCTCCTGGTGACAAGAAGGAAGAGAAGAACGACGTGCCTGAGTACGAGCAGCAGAATCAGTAAAGAGAGGGAGGAAGAACTATGTATGATGTAAAAGGAAATCTTCATGAAGTGTTGGGCAGCTTGCCTGCAGGGGTTAGCCTTGTAGCCATCAGCAAGTTTCATCCCAACGAGTTTATTGAGGCGGCGTATGCCGAGGGGCAGCGCATCTTTGGCGAGAGTCATGAGCAGGAACTTGCCAAGAAGGTGGCTTCCCTGCCTAAGGATATCCAGTGGCATTTCATCGGTCATCTGCAGACTAACAAGGTGAAGTACATTGCTCCTTATATCTCCATGATTGAGTCGGTGGATAGCCTGAAGCTCCTGAAGGAGATTAACAGGCAGGCAGCCAAGCACGACCGCGTGGTGAAGGTGTTGCTGGAACTGCATATTGCCGAGGAAGATACCAAGTCGGGGCTTTCGCTCGATGCCTGCCGTGAACTCCTGGAGTCTGGCGAGTGGAGAGAGATGCCTCATGTGCAGATATGCGGCTTGATGATGATGGCATCGAATACCGATGATGAACAGCAGATTGCCTCTGAATTTGATGAGGCTGCCAAGTTTTTCGATGAGGTAAAGGCAAAGTATTTCTCCGATGGTGATGCCTTCTGCGAGCGCAGCTGGGGTATGAGCCACGACTATCATATCGCTGTCAAGCACGGCAGTACGATGGTGCGTGTGGGTACTACCATCTTCGGTCCTAGAATCTATTAAAAGGATATGAAAAATCCCTAGACGATAGCTGATATCGCCTAGGGATTTTTGTTTTGTTCCTAATGGAAATTGTATCTGATGTTTTTAATGATTGTCTTCACTGTTAATGATGATTGTCTTCATCATTAATGGCATTTGTTCTTATCCTTAATGATAATCTATGTTCAGCACTGCTGAACTTAAGTTCAACACTGTTGAACATACGTTCAACGTCGCTGAACGTAGCTTTCTATTCATAGCGGAAGTTTTTTCCTCTTAGTATATTACCTTCTTTCCCTTATTGGTGATGTAAAGATGTCCCTTGAGAGGGGTGGCAATCTTCCTGCCTTCTAGGTCGAAGTATTCGGTAGGAGTAGAGGAAGCATCCTTGTCAAGAAGGGTGTTCATGATACCCGTAGCCTTGAAGTCCTTGAGGTAGTCGAAGCTGACGATGCCGGTAGCCTCATCCTTTGCGATGTTGTAGAGTGGGCGGGTAGTCATCGTGCTCCAGTTGAACTTCACTTCTGTCAGACTGTTGATGTCGCTTCCATCCTTTCCTATTTTATAGGCTGGGAACGGATCATTCCAGCAGCTCTCCCAATATTGATCTGCCGTATATTTGTTATTGCCGATATTTGCCTGGTTGATGACCAGACCATCTGCAGGAACAATCGATACTCTAGGAATACCGATGGTATTGTTTGGGCTGTCCGTGAGATGTACTTTATCGATATCGCTGTAATCGATGCGCCATACCAGCAAGCCATATCCAGGAAGCGCCTTGTACCAGCCTTCGTTTCTGATGTTCTGGAGGAGGAGAAATTCTCCCTTGGCTCTTTCCATCAACTCCTTCTTTTCCTGCACCGTTGGGTCGGTTGTAGAGTAATTCTCGTTGATTCGGAAATTATCTTCGTTCACATCAGCCTCAATCTTATAGGCTTTTGATGCCTGGTCGTATGGTTCCAGGGTAAGTTGCTGTGCCTGTGTATCATCAAGCGTGGTAGGGGTAGCCCATCCCATCAGCATCTTCTGCCATGGTGAATAAGGGGTAGGGCGGTAGCCGTTGTCTGTATATTCGCCTGCATCCATCACATCCCAGAACTCTGGCGACTGGTTGTCGGCATCCTTATACTCGGTATCATAATGATCTGGTAAGCCCATGGTATGAGAGAACTCGTGACAGAAGAGTCCGATGCCATTGATGGAAGGGATTTTTGAATCTGGCGAACCGTTCAACTCGTTGTTGAGACCATAGCGGCAGACTCTGCAACCATTGTAAATCAGATATTCCTGTGGCATGATTTTGTTGCCTGCCGCATTATATTTATAGAAATTGTCGGTACCCGACTTAGGCCAGAGATAGTCGTCGGAATTACCGCTGATACTCTGCGAATAGCCGGCGTAGATGATGTAAACCAGATCTACGAACCTGTCGCCATTGTTGTCATACTTGGAAAAATTTACGTTGTCGGCAGCAGCCTGAGCACAAGCCTCGCTGATCATCTGCTTGAAATTCTGGTCGTTACCCTTTGAGTCATCCGTTCCGTAATAGGCAGATTTCTTGCTGATGGTATATGGACCTACGATGTCGAACTGTGGAGTGAATTTGCCCATGCTGCATTCCTTGAAATACTCCTTTACCGAACCGTAGTTGACATCTCGCTGGTTGAATACCGAAGCATCCTGGCTAGGTACTGCTGTGCCGAAATCGGCATTGAGGTAATGGTTGAAAGTGGCAACGGGATTGTTGCTCTTGAACTTCACATCCTGGAAATCTACCAGGATAACCAGCGCCTTGGGCGATCCTGAATGAGGAAAATAGGCTGGGGCTATTGATCCAATGCCGTTTGCTCTAGTCTTGAGAGTATTGATAACTGTAGCTTTTCGGGCATTGAGCGTCTCGGTAGAGATGATCTCGTATTTTCCGTTATCACACTTCTTCAGCGGAGTGCCGTCGAGAAGCGAGTAATATGAAAAATGCTCATCTCCATGGAGTGTTGCTGATACAATGGTACCATCTACCAATTGTAATTGGGTGATACCTGGTTTCGCCTTGACTGCAAACATGGTAGTGGCAGACATCAAAGCGAGTGTTAGGCATAGGATAATCTTTTTCATCATTATTATGGATTAGTTACTGATATTATGGATTCTATTTGAAATAGTATTGTCCCTTCTTTTGAGTCTGGTTTCCAAACTCGATGGCGTGATGTGGACAATGGTGATAGCAGGTAAAGCAGGTGAGGCAATCCTTATGGTGCAGCCAGACTGGATATTCGCCATGTCCGCCCTTGATATCACCTACCGGACATACGTTGGCACAGATGCCGCACTTCACGCAACGGTCTTTCTCTACGTGGAAACGCTTGTCGGTGATGAGCACATTCTCGAAGAAACCACCCACCACCTTGGTGAAGAACCATGGGATAGGTCCTTTGACCAATCGGCTGATGCCTTCCTTGCGGTCGAAGATCTCCTCGCAGACAACGGCAAGTTCCTGTGCAGCATTCTCCTTCTTCCGGATTTCACGCTCCTTCGGATCCACATCCATGAACGGCAGACCGATGTATGATTCCGGCATGATGAGAGAGTAGGAGGATGAAACCTCCGTAATGCCCAGAGCCTGAAGCGAAGGATTCTGGGAAATCACCTCGTTGAGATTCTCGATGGTTAGTCCGATGCTGTCGCCTGCCGTGCAGACGCAATAGGCGAAGGGGCGATTCTTCAGGCAGTCATCGGCTTTCGCCTTGTTTCCGCCAGTGGCATCAGATGGTTCTCTCAGAATCTTCATCTTGCAGATAAACTCCCTTACCAGTTTCGGCACACGCCATCCATGTACGGGGAAAACGAATCCGAGCCGTTCATTCTCTTTCAGAATAAACGGCTCGGCTAAGTTATGGCTTGAATCATCTGCCCTCATGTAAGGAGCGATGGATATCAAGTCTTCACGAGTAGCCGCCGCCAGTTTCGACGCCGCCCACTTGGTATTTCCTGTTCCAGAAAAATAAAATATCATATCAAGCTTACTTCTTCTCGTTCATCACGCCCTCTATATAGATGCGCGACATCTCTACATTGCCATTGGTACGAACGGTGATGCTCTTCTTGAAATGACCAGGGAACATACCCTTGCCATTGTAGGTAACACTGATCTGTCCCTTCTGACCTGGAGCGATTGGCTGCTTGGTATAAGATGGCACGGTGCAACCGCAGCTAGCGATAGCCTGGTTGATGACGAGAGGCTTGTTTCCCACATTGGTGAAGGTGAATACAGCCTTCTGCACAGGAGCGGTCTCTTCGAAGGTACCGAAGTTGTGCACTACCTTTTCAAACTTGATTTCTGCCTGAGCTGAGGCTGTTGCTACCATAGCTACGAGCATCGTCAAAGCCAATATGATTCTTTTCATCTTTATATCCTTTCTTTATTAAATTTACTTATTGATGTACCTTAATTATATATTGATTATATGCTAATTCGATGCAAAAATACATATAAAGTTTATTATAGCGCTACTTTTTTACATTATTTTATATAATTCTTAAGAAATTTACCAGTTAAGCTCGTTTTGCATGCGGCAACTTCCTCTGGCGTACCGGCTATCACGAGGTTACCGCCCTTGTCGCCACCCTCTGGTCCGAGGTCGATGATATGGTCGGCACACTTGATGACATCCAGGTTATGTTCGATAACTACCAAGGAATGACCACGTTCTATCAGCGCCTGGAAAGCATGGAGCAGTCGCTTGATATCATGGAAGTGCAGACCGGTGGTTGGCTCATCGAAGATGAAGAGCGTAGGCGCCTGATCTTCCTTGCTGATAAAGTAGGCGAGTTTCACACGCTGGTTCTCACCGCCGGAGAGGGTGCTGGAGTTCTGACCGAGCTTGATATAGCCCAGTCCAACCTCCTGCAAAGGCTTGAGTTTGCTGACGATGATGCGGCAGGCATCGAAATCGCCCACATGGTGCTGGAGTCTTTCATCGCTGAAGAACTCTATCGCCTCGTTCACGGTCATGTTCAGCACATCATTGATGTTCTTTCCTCCGTAGTGTACCTCCAGGATATCGTGCTTGAACCGCTTGCCCTTGCATGCCTCGCAGGTAAGGGTGAGATCTGCCATAAACTGCATCTCGATGGTTACGTATCCTGCTCCCTTGCATTCCTCGCATCTTCCGCCCTCGGTATTGAAGGAGAAGAATTGTGGGGTGAATCCCATCTGCTTGGCGAGTGGCTGGTTGGCAAAGAGGGTGCGGATGGCATCGTATGCCTTCAGATAGGTGGCAGGGTTGCTGCGGGTACTCTTGCCGATAGGGTTCTGATCTACAAACTCCACGTGCTTGATGGCATCCACATCGCCTTCCAGCGAACTGTATTCGCCAGGTGTATCTGCCACCAGGTCGAGATGGCGGCGGAGGGCAGGGTAGAGGATTCCCTTGATGAGGGAACTCTTGCCCGAACCGGATACGCCGGTAATGACGGTGAAGATGTTGAGCGGAATCCTTACGTCGATGCCGCGGAGATTGTTCATTCGGGCTCCCTTGATCTCGATGGCCCTGTTCCATGCACGATGACTGGCAGGAACGGCAATCTCTTCCTTGTGGGTGAGATACTGGATGGTATGGCTCTCCGGGAATTTCTCCAGAAGGGCTTTCTGCTTCTCTGGGTCGGTGGATGAGTATTCGGATGACGGACCGGCATATACCAGTCTTCCACCTAGTCTTCCTGCATCCGGACCGATATCGATGAGATAATCGGCAGCACGCATAATCTCTTCGTCATGCTCTACCACAACCACGGTGTTGCCCAGTTGCTGCAGCTCTCTCAGTACCTTGATGAGTCGGTCGGTATCTCGGCTATGGAGTCCGATACTTGGCTCGTCGAGGATATACACGCTGCCTACCAGCGAAGAACCGAGGCTGGTGGTCAGGTTGATGCGCTGGCTCTCTCCTCCGGAAAGGGAGTTGGAGAGACGGTTGAGCGTGAGATAGCCAAGTCCTACATCCAGAAGGAATTGCAGGCGGTGGGTAACCTCGGTCAAGAGTCGCTTGCCCACTTCTCGCTCATGCTCTGTCAGCTCCAGCTTCTGGAACCATACGCTGAGATTGGTAATCGACATATCTACCAGTTCGGTGATGCTCTTTCCGCCAATCTTCACATAGTTGGCTTCTTTTTTGAGTCGGGTGCCATGGCAATCCGGACAGATGGTCTTGCCGCGGAATCGGCTCAGCATCACACGGTATTGTATCTTGTACTGGTTCTCCTTCACCATTCTGAAGAATTCGTCGATGCTCACTCGGTCGTGCGGATCGCGCTTCTTATCTGAAGGCAATCCATGCCAGAGCCAATCCTTCTCCTTCTTGGTGAGTTCGTAGTAAGGCTTGAAGATCGGGAAGTTGTATGGCTCCGCACGTCGGATGAATTCCTTGAGCCACATGCCCATCTTCTCTCCACGCCAGCATACCACGCATCCATCATAGAGGCTCATGGAAGTGTTAGGGATGACGAGCTTTTCGTCGATGCCGATCACGCTTCCGAATCCCTCGCAGGTAGGGCAGGCGCCCAATGGGGAATTGAAGGCAAACATGTTGTCGGTTGGTTCCTCGAAGGTGATGCCGTCGGCTTCGAACCGGGTAGAGAAATCGTAGCTGATATTGCTTGGCAGGAAGAGGAGGCGGCAGGCACCGTCGCCCTCATAGAAAGCAGTCTCGGCAGAATCGATGAGGCGGCTGATGTCGTCTTTCTCATCGCTTACCGAAGCACGGTCGATGACGAGGAAGATATCCTCCGGCTTGGCATCGCCCAGGAAATCGTCGATGCGGATGAATTCACCTTTCACCAGAATGCGTGCGTATCCCTCCTGAAGATACATCTCCAGTTGCTTTTCCAGGCTTCTGCCTTCTACGATATGTAGAGGGGCAAGGATTACAAACTTGGTGCCCTTGGAAAACTGTCGGGTGCAGGCAAGCACATCCTCGGTAGTATGGCGCTTAACTTCCTGTCCGCTGATAGGCGAATAGGTTTTGCCGATACGGGCGAAGAGCAGGCGCAGGTATTCGTAGATTTCCGTGCTGGTGCCCACGGTGGAACGTGGGTTTCGGGAAATCACCTTCTGCTCGATGGCGATGGCAGGAGGTAATCCCTTGATGAAATCACATTCCGGTTTGCTCATTCTGCCCAGAAACTGGCGGGCATACGAAGACAGCGACTCTACATACCGGCGCTGTCCCTCGGCATATAAGGTATCGAAAGCCAATGAAGACTTGCCCGACCCGGAGACTCCCGTAATGGCAACAAACTTGCCTTGCGGTATCTTCACGTCGATGTTCTTCAGGTTGTTGGCTCTCGCCCCCTTGATCTCTATATATTTTTCTTTCCCCATTTTCTTTTTTTACCTTTTTAGCTTTTTACCCTTTTACCTTTATTCATGGTGATAAGGTTCGCCTTTTATAATAGTACATGCGCGATAGAGCGCTTCTGTAAAGATGAGGCGTACCATCTGATGCGAGAAGGTCATCTTGGAAAGGGAGATCTTCTCGTTGGCGCGGTCATATACAGCCTGTGAGAATCCGTAAGGACCACCGATGATAAATACGAGTCTCCTGGCTGTAGCCTGCTTGCGCTCTATCCATTTGGCAAACTCGATGCTTCGGAACTCCTGTCCGTGCTCATCCATCAGCACCACGGTGTCAGAAGGCTGAATCAGTTTCAGAATCAGTTCACCCTCCCGTTCCTTCTGCTGTTGTTCGCTGAGACTCTTGGTGTTCTTGAGTTCAGGAATCGTTGTTATATTGAAGGGCATATAGTGGGTGATGCGCTCGGCATAATCCTTGATGCCCGCAATAAAATGCTTGTTTACGGTCTTGCCGACCAATACCAGTTCAGTTTTCATTTTTTATAGTATCCTTTCTTTTCCAGCTTCGGGTTCTTAGGGAACCATCCCTTCTCGCAGCGTACTTTCTGTTCGAAGAGTTCCCCGATGCTCCAGAGACAGGAAGCACCCAGCACACCGAGAAGGGCAGAGAAGAGAACATTCGCAACCAGAAAGGCTGCACCCACGCTGATGATACCCGAAACCAGGAACACCCACCAGTAGCGGGTGCCCGTATGATATTCTACCTTGATGACAATAGGGTGGAAGAGTCCTATTATTAAAAAGGTGGAAACGGCGATGATGACGCCAGTATAATATAATTCCATAAGCCTCTTTTTTATTACTTTTTTGTTTCAATGTGCAAAAATACAAAAAAAACTCCAATCTTGTTTGGTTTCTCGAATATTTTATATATCTTTGTACGCAAAAAGAGAAATATTGTGCTGTTTTCGGGCACAACCGCTCTGATTTGAATATTATTAATAACAAAATAGAATCAAAATATGGCTAATAACGCAGAATTGATTAAGCAGTGTGAAGAAAGAGCACAGCAGTGGCTTACACCTGCTTTTGACGAAGAAACTCGTAACGAAGTAAAGGCAATGCTCGAGGCTGAGGATAAGTCAGCACTCGTAGATGCTTTCTATCAGAACCTGGAGTTCGGTACTGGTGGTTTGCGCGGTATTATGGGCGCAGGTACCAACCGAATGAACAAATATATCGTTGGTATGGCTACACAGGGCTTTGCTAACTACATCCTCAAGGCTTTCCCAGGTGAGGAGAACCTTTCTGTTGTTGTAGGCCATGACTGCCGTAACAACTCTCGTCTCTTCGCAGAGACTGTTGCTGCCATCTTCTCAGCTAATGGTATCAAGGCTTATCTCTTCGAGAGCCTCCGCCCAACACCAGAGATTTCATTCGCTATCCGCGAGCTCGGTGCCAAGGCTGGTGTCAACGTTACTGCTTCTCACAACCCTAAGGAGTACAACGGTTACAAGGCTTACTGGAGCGATGGCGCTCAGGTTCTGGCTCCACACGATACCGGTATCATCGAGGAGGTGAACAAGGTTACTATCGACCAGGTGAAGTTCGATGCTAACTGGGATAAGATTCAGATCATTGGTGGTGAGATGGATTACGACTATATGACTGCAGTTCATACTGCTATGATTGACCAGGATGTCATCCTCCGTCAGAAGGACCTCAACATCGTTTACTCTGCCATGCACGGCACAGGTCGCGTTATCGTGCCTCTCTGCCTGCGTTCTTGGGGCTTCCAGAACATCAATGTAGTGCCTGAGCAGATGGTTGTAGATGGCAACTTCCCAACAGTGGTTTCTCCAAACCCAGAGAATGCAGAGGCTATGACCCTCGGTATGAAG
>JAIINY010000394.1:0-1955 GCA_022741625.1 Prevotella sp.
GCGTTCAATACATTATGAGGAATGTTGCGCATCTTCAACATCTTGCTCAACAACTCAGAGATTTCTACAGATGTGGTACCAACCAATACTGGGCGACCAGCATTGCGTGTCTCCTCAATCTCATCGATGACGGCACGATACTTCTCGCGGGCAGTCTTATATACACGGTCATCCAAGTCCTTACGCAGGATAGGGCGGTTGGTAGGAATCTCAACTACATCGAGCTTATAGATATCCCAGAACTCACCAGACTCGGTGCTTGCCGTACCGGTCATACCTGCGAGCTTGTGGTACATACGGAAGTAGTTCTGGAGTGTGATGGTAGCGAAGGTCTGTGTGGCAGCCTCTACCTTTACATGCTCCTTAGCCTCTACAGCCTGGTGCAAGCCATCGCTCCAGCGGCGACCCTCCATGATACGACCTGTCTGCTCATCCACGATCTTCACCTGACCGTCCATGACAACATACTCATCGTCCTTATTAAACATGGTGTAAGCCTTCAAGAGCTGCTGCAAGGTGTGAACACGCTCGCTCTGTACGCCGTAGTGAGCCAGCAACTCGTCCTTGATATCCAGACGCTCCTGGTCTGAGATGTCTGTGCGAGCTTCCAGGTCACTCATCTGTGTAGTAATATCAGGCAATACGAAGAGCTCTCTATCGTTCACCTGCTTAGCCAACCACTCTGTACCCTTATCGGTCAGGTCGGCAGAGTTCAGCTTCTCATCTACCACGAAGTACAAAGGCTCAACAGCCTTAGGCATCTCACGGTTGTTGTTTGCCATATAGAATTCCTCGGTCTTGAGCAATCCTGCCTTGATACCCTCCTCAGAGAGGTACTTGATCAATGGCTTGTTCTTAGGCAGCGCCTTGTAAGAACGGTAGAGTGAGAGGAAACCTTCCTCGAGCATCTGCTGGTTCTTGGTCTTGCCGCCCTCTGTAATCTTCTGCTTAGCCTCGGCGAGCAACTCGGTAGCCTGCTTGCGCTGTACCTCGTAGAGCTTCTCTACCAGTGGCTGGTACTGCTCAAACATCTGGTCATCACCCTTTGGAATAGGACCAGAGATGATCAATGGAGTACGGGCATCATCGATCAGCACGGAGTCAACCTCATCGACGATGGCGTAGTTGTGCTGGCGCTGTACCAGGTCGCTAGGGTTGGTAGCCATGTTATCACGCAGGTAGTCGAAACCAAACTCATTGTTGGTACCGAAGGTGATGTCTGCCATATATGCCTTGCGGCGCTCGTCGGAGTTAGGACGATGCTTGTCGATACAATCTACAGAGAGACCGTGGAACATATAGAGAGGTCCCATCCACTCAGAGTCACGCTTAGCCAGGTAGTCGTTCACGGTTACTACGTGTACACCATTACCTGTCAATGCGTTGAGGAAGATAGGGGTGGTACCTACGAGGGTCTTACCCTCACCGGTAGCCATCTCTGCAATCTTACCCTGGTGCAGAACGACACCACCGAAGAGCTGTACGTCGTAGTGGATCATTTCCCACTTCATATCGTTGCCGCCGGCAGTCCAGTGGTTGTGATAGATAGCCTTGTCACCGTCGATGGTCACGAAGTCGTTGGCTGGGTTTGAAGCCAGCTCGCGGTCGAAGTCTGTAGCAGTAACTACGGTCTCCTCGTTCTCAGCGAAGCGGCGTGCTGTATCCTTTACGATAGCGAAAACCTGAGGCAAAACCTCGTTGAGTGCAACCTCATACTTGTCGAGTGCTTCCTGCTCCAACTTGTCGATCTGGTTGAAGATACCTTCACGCTCGTCGATTGGAGTGTCCTCGATCTTAGCTTTGAGTTCGGCAATCTTAGCCTTCTCTTCCTTAGCGTACTCCTGTACGTACTTCTGGAGTTCCTTTGTTTTTGCACGAAGTTCGTCATTGCTCAAGGCATTCATCTTAGGGTATTCTGCCTTGACTTTCTCTACGATTGGCTGGATCAACTTCAT
>JAIINY010000395.1:0-1954 GCA_022741625.1 Prevotella sp.
GGAGCAATAATAGGAGATATTGCTGGCTCAAAATATGAGTTCAACAATACGTTTGATTATGATTTCGAGATGTTCGGCGAGGGATGCGACTTCACCGATAATACCATTTGCACCATGGTGATAGCCGATGCGATATTGAACGGACGAAGCTATCAGGAAAGCCTGCTGGATTGGTGCCGCAGCTATCCTTCTCCAAAGGGAGCGTATGGCGGAAGATTCGCGGGGTGGATTCGTTCTCTTGATCCGCAGCCATACAATAGCTTTGGCAATGGTTCGGCGATGCGAGTTTCGCCAGTGGCATGGCTATTCGATGACCTGTCGCAGATTTTGGAAGAGGCAGAGAAAACGGCTCTTCCTACTCATAACCATCCCGAAGGAATCAAGGGAGCCAAAGCCGTGGCTCATGCCATCTGGCATTTCCGCAAGAGTAATTTTTCAGAGGATTATAAGGAGTGTAAGGATGAGAAATCTAAAGAATATGATGATGAGGCAATGAAAGCCTTCAAGAATATTGCACGCAGCTATTATGAGGATTTCGATTCGCGAGATTATCCGAAAGGCAAGTTCGACGAAACCTGTATGGATGCCGTACCATTGTCTTTCTATATTTTTTCCAAAGCCACATCCTTCGAGGATGCCATCCGCCTAGCTATTTCTCATGGCGGCGATAGCGATACCATCGGAGCCATCGTCGGCTCCATCGCCGAAGCACGATTTGGTATTCCACAAGAAATGAAAGAGAAGGCTATCAGCTATCTGCCGGATGATATGAAAGAAGTTTTAATAAGAATAAAGTGTTGTCACTAAGATTCATATGTACAAAGAGATGTAACATACCAAATAATTCTCCAAAAATTTGGTATTATCAAAGAAAATTTGTATTTTTGTGGCAATTAAAACAAGTAAATATGACGAATCATGATTTTTGGATGTCCATCAGCGACATAATCAATGAAGGATTTACATCTGAAGGTCTAGCAAAATTAGATGATTATGCAGAACAATTCAGTACTGGAAAGATCTTATATAAACGATTTTCACCGTCAGAGCAGCTTGGCTGCGTTAAAGGGGGAACAATACATGTTATTGCATCCTTACTCGCGGGAGCAGAAGTTGGCGCAAATCAACTCACTGCGCCAGAACACAGTTTCAAAAGAGAACAGCAACTTGGAAAGATCCAAGAAAAACGCATAGAAAGCTGGGCGAAAAAGGCAGGATGCTGGGTAGAAGACACTAGCGTCTACAACCAAACCTTGGGCGAAAAATTAGCGCAAGGTGGTGAAGCTATTGTATATGATAACGGTAATTCTGTACTAAAAGTAATCGGCCTTGACTATTTCATACAGCCAATTTTTGCTTTGGACAGAATTTCGTTACACAATGCTTACTTTGAACAAACCAAGATGTTTGTATTGGGATTCGGTAGAAACTCTATGGGCGACTTTATGATTATTGTTACCCAAACTTTCTTTCAAGGTAACCAAATGCCCGAAGAAGATATTGAAGAATATACGGAACGTATTGGATTTAAACTGGTGAATCCAAGAAATTGGACATACTCCACACCAGGTATATACCTAAGTGATATGCACAACGAGAATGTTTTTCGTGGCATTGATGGAGTGGTTTATGTCATAGATTGCGACATCCGAATAAACACACCAGAACTAAAGGCTGGTGGCACACGAACTTTAACAACAGAAGTTGAAATTATAAAATAATAAAAATATGGCAACAAGAGCTATATTGGCAATGATTGAAGAATTCAAGAAAAGAGGATTGATATAAAAAATAGCAAAAGCAGCACGATTTATCATGCAGCTTTTGCTATTCCCATTTTATTTAGTTTACTCGCTTGCAGGTAATTCTCTGCTTATACTGAGGTCCATTCTTTATTTCTCCTCAAAGTAACTCCCAGCTTCCATCTTGCAATCCATCGCACGGCACTTGTTGT
>JAIINY010000060.1:0-13307 GCA_022741625.1 Prevotella sp.
TTTTCGGCAAACTACCTAAATATTAAGGAGACTTTTAAAAAACGAGGGCTAGTTTTAACTTTATATAACTATTAAAAACGAATATTATAAAGAAAAAGCGGAATTTAGCAGAGAATTTAGTCTTAGTATGTATGTTGTAGTACATTATGCCTCACCCTTTGGGGTGCCGAATGGAGCGATTGTACGTTCTTGCTCATCAGACAACTTAATTTTACCGAAGGACTGCTCGTAGTTATAAATATTGCTCTGCAATGCCTGGAGCAATCGCTTAGCATGCTCAGGTGCCATGATAACACGACTCTTGATCTGAGGTGCAGGCATGCCAGGAAGTGCACATGCAAAATCCAAAATGAAGTCTGAACTAGAATGAGTAATCAGTGCCAAGTTTGAGTATGTACCCTCTGCTACTTCTGGGCTGATGCCCATCTGGAACTGATTCTGCTGCTGTTGATTATTCTTATTTTCTTCCATAATTTTATTAAGTTAATAGGATTAAACTTTAAATGATAGTGCAAATTTACACATAATATCTGAAAAAAAAGAATAATTTGCCAATTATTTTGTGTTAAAAGTCCTTTCACACTAAAATGCTTCTAATACAAAGACATAAGCTTAGTGTGAAAGGACTTTTGAAATACAATTTCTTTTTTATCTGAAGAACCGGTCTATCAGAAACGGCTCTTTTCTGCATTACCAGCACCAGAACCCTTATACTTTCTATGACCAGAATTGAATTTATAGACCACCCTGACACCAATTTCACGGGCACTATTATGACTATCCTTCGTCAAGGTTGCATGGTCGCCATACATGGTCCATTGGTCTTTCTGACTTCTGAAGATATCATCAGCATAGAAATTAACAGTCAAGGCTTCATTAAAGAATGTCTTAACCATTCGCATAGAGGCAAAATAACCAGAGCGATACCGGCGGAAGGCATTATAGGATGTCGTATTGGCATGAAGGGTCACCCATGAAGTCCAAGTAGAACTCAACTTAAACTTGTTGTTCCATGTAATACCCAAGGCAGGCTTCGACAAACCACAAGGAGCACCATATTTTTCCGCATCAAAAAAAGGCTTCTGAAAGAAGACTTGCCATGTAGGCTGATACCAATCGAACTTGGGAGCAGCTATGACATACGCAGTCATAGTCTGCTTGCTGGAAAAGTTCATATTCCTCAAGAAGGCTATATCCTGATGTTTATAAAGGGTAGCATACCAGATGATGGGATTATCCTCATAAAGATATTCCACACCAAACGAAATCCAGTTGCACATCACATCCAATGATACATCATGAGCAATGGTAGGACGAAGATAAGGATCGCCACCTTCATACATATAGCGATTATCATACTGCACCTCATTGCGCAAGGAACTATAAGAAGGACGCTTTGTCTTGCAGGTATATGCCAGAGATGCAGCCCATGGTTCCTTATTCCATGACAGGGTCAGGTTGGGAAACCAATTGCTATAATTCCTGCTAGGCTCTTCTTCATACTTTCCGAAAGAATAATACTTGGCAGACACATACTCGTATCTCAATCCTGCATCCATTGAAAACGAGCCCAAAGGATATGAAAAGGCAAGAAATCCCGCCAAATTATCTTCCTTCATATCGGTAGAAGCATCCGCCACAATGCCTTCAGCATTGCTATACTCTCCGCTACTGTGGGTATGGCTCACTTCGCTTCCTAACTCCAACTGCCCCTTGGCTATGGGATAAGAAAGAACCAGTTTGCCTGCAAGCAACTGATTATGGCGGCGACTCGCAGTATGGATTTCCCGATTTTCCAATATGGTAGCCTCTTCTGTTTCCAACATATCCCGCCCAGTTTTTTTGCCAGAGATAGGTTCCATTAAAGTCTACTCCCAGTTTATTGACCTTTCCCACATAGTAAGCATTCAACTCATGGGTAGGACCACCTATATCATCGGCCAATACTTTCTGTTTGATGATATCCACAGGTTGTCCCTCATTAAATATTTCCTGCTGTCCATCAGCATGCCCTTTCGCATAGGGTTCGCATTCCAAATCATAAGAAGCACCAATAGAGTTTTCATCATTGAGGTCATAATTGAAACCAAAGTTTACTTCTCCCATTGTATTGCGATAGGATAAGGGATCATACTGGTTTACGGTAACATTCTTCGTTCCTTCAATATGCTGAATTAGCGAAGTAGCCTCCTTATGCCCTCTTGTATATCCCCAAAGAGCCCCAAACAAGTTGAGCTTTTCACTCTGATAATTGAGACTAAGCTGTTCTGACCCTCCCAGATATCCATTATACCATACCATGGAATTCAAGGATTCACTCACCCCTTCGCCCTGCTTCTTGACGGTTCGGATACGTATGACAGAGCTAACCGTGGCATCATATCTGGCACCAGGCGAAGTAATGATTTCCACATTCTTGATGGCATCAGACTTCAGGCGCTGCAATTCCCTGGAATCTCTCACCTGTTTATTGTTGATATATATAATAGGTGTACCCTTACCATAAACGCTGATGACATCGGTACTACTTACATTGATGCGAGGTAATTGTCGGAGTACATCAACGGCATCTCCTACTTTTGACAAATCAGAATACTGTATGTCTATGAGCATTCCTTCACGTCCCATCTTGAAAGAGGGCAACTTCGCCTTCACCGTAACACCATTGATATGCATGGTACTCTCCTTCAACACAACATTTTCGACTTTTCCCACATTATATATATTATATAAGGTGTGATAACCCACGCAACTTACTTTGGCGAGAACCTTCTTCATGCCACAAGGTATCACGAAATTGCCGCTGACATTGGTCACACCACCTGTGAGAAAGGAAGAATCCCTGGGATTGAGCAAAGCCACATTGGCAAACTCCACTGGTCGATGACGTTCATCAATCACCCGTCCCATCAATTTAGTAGGTTCCTTTTGGGTACATTCCACGAATATCAAGCTATCCTCTATCGTAGCCTTCATCGGATAAAATCCAAAGACCCGCCCCAAAGCTTCCTGCAAATCGAGATTACGGAAAGAGGTAGTGACGGTGAAATCTTCCAGTTCATTATAGATAAAACTGATTTTATATCGACGGGTAGCCTTGTCTAAATCCTTCAGAACTTCAGACATGGAACGGTTGTTATAGCTTCGAGAGATGCGCTGTCCAAACGATGCCTGTACCAACAGACACATCAGGAAAGCGAACATATATTTCTTCATATTTTTTATATTGATTTGATATATATTACAAATAAGCCAACTTGCAAACAGACCTGTCAGCGACAGGATTATTCTACAACAAGTTGCTCATTGTCCAAAGAGAGAATTATCTGTTGTGAATGATTCAATTCATCCACTACACTCTGCAGACAGTTCTCGCTGTTCCATTCATAATAAAAACGAAGCTGCTTGGCTTCCTGGTTCTGGAACACAATCTTCACTCCATAATACTCTGCCATTTCTCCGAGCATCGTTTCTAAGGAAACATTGTCGAAAGTCTTATGCACAATTTCCTTCTTGACATCAGTTGACGTAGCTTTATCACTGACAACAGCAGTATTTGGACAGGATGCTATTTTTACTTGAGACGTATCCCCTGCCGATGTTTCTTCTACCTGACGATGCGAACTGAATGTATGAATGGCAGCAAAGGCGATACCAGACAGCAAACATACACCAATAAAGGAAGCTGCGAGTTTGTGCCAATCAAAACGGGACTTCACTACCGGATGCTGTTCTGCAAACAATTGCCATTCCTTGTCTACATCCAAATCTTTCTCCGTCGCTTCCTTATCAAAAGCCATACGCATCTCCATCATTGTGAGATAGGTCTGGCGAGATTCCTCATCTTGAAGAATCTCCTTAATCTGAGACTCAGAATAATGCTCTGGGTGCTCAATCATGTCGATTACCTGTGTTAACTTATCCATTGTTCTTGGGATTAAAATGTTCTTTTATTCGTTTGATGCCTTGAGCAAGATGCTTATAGACGGCAGCCTCACTGATGCCTAACTCTTCAGAGATATCACGATAAGTGAGCTTTTGGCAATAATGCATATTGACTACCCGACGTGTTTGGAGCGTCAATTCCCGGTCTATAAAACGAAGCATCTGATCAGCCTTGCTCATCTCATGGTCTATCTCGCGAATGATTCGGTTTTCATCATGCACGATATCTACCGCATGATCCACCTTAAGACCAGCCTTGACCTTTTCATGAAGGGTCATCTTTCTGAGAGAATTCAAACATCGGTTTCGAGTAAGAATGACAAAGTAACCTTCCGTACTATTGGGCGGAATCCGCAGCTTTCCACTAAGCATATCTGCAAAAATATCGCTCACCACATCCCTTGCGGTCTCTTCATCCCCTAGAATCATCCTCGAAACGAGAAACATCTTTGAATAATGCTGGCGAAAAAGTTGTTCTATCTTTTCCATTTCTATTTTTATCTGTATTGTTTATCCCAAGAACACATCAAGGAATCAAATTCCCAACCCCAAAAGAAGAAAAAATATTAAAAAGTTGATTTGATATCATCAACAGGCAGGCAATATCAAGAAAAGAGCCATAGATGATGACTCACCTATGGCTCTTATACCTTATTATATATATGTTACTCTAACCTTCAGATTAGTCCACAATTGGAGAATCTGCATAGTCGAGTACATTCTTTCTGTTAGCCTGCATGCGCTCGTACTCTTCCTTAGAACCAACAACAAGCTTCTCCCACTGGCGGAGACCGGTACCTGCTGGAATCAAGTGACCGCAGATAACATTCTCCTTCATTCCCTCAAGGTAATCTACCTTACCACGAATAGCAGCCTCGTTCAAGACCTTAGTGGTCTCCTGGAAGGAAGCGGCACTCATAAAGCTCTTAGTACCAAGAGCGGCACGGGTAATACCCTGGAGAATCTGAGTAGATGTTGCAGCTACGGCATCACGAACCTGAACAAGCTTCATATCGCGACGCTTCAATGCTGAGTTCTCATCACGCAACTTACGGGCTGTGATGATCTGACCAGGCTTGAGCTCAGTGCTGTCGCCAGCGTTGACAACAACCTTCTTACCCCAGATACGGTCGTTCTCCTCAGCGAAGTCGAGCTTATCAACCAACTCCTGCTCCAAGAATGTAGTATCACCGGGATCATCGATACGAACCTTACGCATCATCTGACGAACAACCACCTCGAAGTGCTTATCGTTGATAGCCACACCCTGGAGACGGTAAACGTCCTGGATCTGGTTAACGATGTACTCCTGAACAGCGGTAGGACCCATAATAGCGAGGATATCGCCTGGAGTTACACTACCATCAGAAAGAGGCGTACCAGCACGTACGGCGTCATGCTCCTGTACCAGGATCTGCTTAGAGAGTGATACGAGATACTTCTTCTGGTCGCCAGTCTTAGAGGTTACGATGATCTCACGGTTACCACGCTTTACCTTACCCATAGTTACCTCACCATCGATTTCAGATACGACAGCTGGGTTAGATGGGTTACGAGCCTCGAGAAGCTCGGTTACACGTGGAAGACCACCGGTGATATCACCAGCACCACCTACGGCACGAGGAATCTTAACCAAGACCTCACCAGTCTTAATAGTCTGACCATCCTCTACAACGAGGTGACCACCTACAGGGAAGTTATATGTACCAACAATCTCACCGTTTGCATCGATAACATCACAAGAAGGAACCATCGCCTTATTCTTAGAATCGGTGATGATCTTCTCCTCCAAACCAGTAGTCTCATCGACCTCGGCACGGTAAGTCTGATCCTTCTGTACGTCGTTGAACTTCAAGGTACCAGCGTACTGGCTGACGATAACGGCGTTGAATGGGTCCCAACGAGCAATCACAGTATCCTTCTCAACAATCTCACCCTCCTTGTGATACAAAGAAGAACCGTAAGGTACATTCAATGTAGCCAGGATGATGTTTGTATTTGGATCAATGAAACGGATTTCAGCCAAGTGGCTTACTACCTTCTCGCACTTGATATCGTTGCCTTCCTCATCTTCCTCTACGAATGGAACAGTGCTCAACTCATCAAACTCGATGCGAGACTTATTCTTCGCAGCAATCTTAGCGTTGGCAGCAGCGTTAGACGCAATACCACCAGCGTGGAAGGTACGGAGAGTAAGCTGAGTACCAGGCTCACCGATAGCCTGTGCAGCGATGACACCCACAGCCTCACCAAGCTGAACCATACGAGCTGTAGCCAAGTTACGGCCGTAACACTTCATGCAGACACCCTTCTTGCTCTCACAAGTGAGTACTGAACGGATCTCAACGCTCTCGATTGGAGACTCATCGATTATCTTAGCCTTAGCCTCAGTGATTTCCTCACCAGACTTAACTATCAACTCACCTGTTGTAGGGTGGATGATATCGTGTACAGAAACACGACCCAAGATACGCTCGTAGAGAGAAGAGATAATCTCATCACCATTCTTCAAAGCGGTGCAAACCAAGCCACGCAAGGTACCGCAATCCTCCTGAGTAATGATGACATCATGAGATACGTCAACAAGACGACGAGTCAAGTAACCAGCATCGGCAGTCTTCATCGCGGTATCAGCAAGACCCTTACGAGCACCGTGAGAAGCGATAAAGTACTCCAACACAGACATACCCTCCTTAAAGTTAGAAAGGATAGGGTTCTCAATAATCTGCGCGCCTTCTGCACCAGCCTTCTGAGGCTTAGCCATCAAACCACGCATACCAGACAACTGCTTAATCTGATCCTTAGAACCACGGGCTCCAGAGTCAAGCATCATGTAAACGGCATTGAATCCCTGATCTGCCTCTGTCATCTCCTTCATCAGGATATTACCCAAATCGGTATTTACGTGAGTCCACGCATCGATTACCTGGTTGTAACGCTCCTTGTTGGTGATGAAACCCATATTATAGTTGTTGGTGATTTCCTCAACCTCCTTGCGACCACGCTCAACAATCTCCTCCTTCTCAGGTGGGATGATGATATCACCAAGGTTGAATGACAAACCAGCAACGTATGCCATACGATAACCCAGGTTCTTGATACCATCAAGGAAGGCACAAGCCTCTGCCATACCAACAGCCTTGATTACATTAGAAATCAAGCCGCGGAGTGTCTTCTTAGAGATAACGTCGTTGAAGAAGCCTACCTCATCTGGGATGATACCATTCACGATAACACGACCTACAGAGGTCTCAATCATACGCTTCTGGATTTTACCATCAACCAAGTCGTCAACGATTACCTTAATCAAAGCATGGAGATCACAACGACCCTCATTACGAGCGATCAAAGCCTCCTCAGGACCATAGAATGTCAAGCCCTCGCCCTTAGCACCTGGACGAATCTTTGTAATATAGTAGAGACCAAGCACCATATCCTGAGAAGGAACGGTGATAGGTGCACCATTAGCAGGGTTCAAAATGTTGTGGCTCTGAAGCATCAGGATCTGAGTCTCCAAGATAGCCTCATTGCTCAATGGAAGGTGAACAGCCATCTGGTCACCATCGAAGTCGGCGTTGAACGCTGTACATGCCAATGGGTGCAACTGGATAGCCTTACCCTCAATCATCTTAGGCTGGAATGCCTGAATACCGAGACGGTGAAGTGTAGGGGCACGGTTCAACATAACCGGATGACCCTTCATTACATTCTCCAGAATATCCCAGATAACTGGCTCACGACGATCAACAATCTTCTTGGCACTCTTGACAGTCTTTACGATACCACGCTCAATCAACTTACGGATGATGAACGGTTTGTAAAGCTCTGCAGCCATCAACTTAGGAAGACCGCACTCACCCATCTTCAACTCAGGACCTACAACGATAACGGAACGAGCAGAGTAGTCAACGCGCTTACCCAACAAGTTCTGACGGAAACGACCCTGCTTACCCTTCAATGAGTCAGAGAGAGACTTCAAAGGACGATTGCTCTCGCTCTTTACAGCAGAGCTCTTACGTGAGTTGTCGAACAAGCTATCAACAGCCTCCTGCAACATACGCTTCTCGTTACGGAGGATCACCTCAGGAGCCTTGATCTCAACCAATCGCTTCAAACGGTTGTTACGGATGATGACACGACGATAGAGATCATTCAAGTCTGATGTTGCAAAACGGCCACCATCCAGTGGTACCAAAGGACGAAGCTCTGGAGGAGTAACAGGGATGATCTTCATCACCATCCACTCAGGCTTGTTGATTCCCTTGCTGGCACGGAAGCCCTCTACTACGTTCAAGCGCTTCAATGCCTCAGTCTTGCGCTGCTGGCTAGAGTCATTGTTGGCACGGTCGCGGAGTTCGTATGACAAAGAGTCGAGATCCACATTCTGCAACAACTGATAGATAGCCTCGGCACCCATCTTAGCAACGAACTTATTAGGATCTGTATCTTCCAGACGCTCGTTGTCGCCATTTGGGTCGTACTGATCAAGAATAGCCATGTACTCGTCCTCTGACAAGAGGTCGAGCTTATGAGAACCATTCAACTCAATGCCGTCAGCATCAGTCTTACCCTCGAGAATACCAGGCTGGATCACTACATACTTCTCGTAGTAGATAACAGCATCAAGCTTCTTGGTTGGCATACCGAGAAGGTAACCAATCTTGTTAGGGAGAGAACGGAAGTACCAGATGTGAGCCACTGGTACAACAAGCTCGATATGACCAGAACGCTCACGACGAACCTTCTTCTCAGTAACCTCTACACCGCATCGGTCACAGACGATTCCCTTATAACGGATGCGCTTGTACTTTCCGCAGGCGCACTCATAGTCCTTGGTAGGACCAAAAATGCGCTCGCAGAAGAGACCATCACGCTCCGGCTTATATGTACGATAATTAATGGTTTCAGGCTTAGTAACCTCACCATACGAATTTTCCAGGATCTCCTCTGGTGAAGCGAGACCGATGGTAATCTTCGTAAAATTATTCTTTACCTTTGTATCTTTTTTGAAAGCCATGTTTCTATATCTTAATTAGGGGTTCTCAAAATTAATCAAGTTTGATGCTCAAGCCAAGGCCGCGAAGCTCGTGGAGCAATACGTTGAGTGACTCAGGAATACCTGGTGTAGGCATTGGATCACCCTTCACGATTGCCTCGTATGCCTTGCTACGTCCTACAACATCATCTGACTTGATGGTCAGAATCTCCTGCAATACGTGGCTAGCACCGAATGCCTCGATGGCCCAAACCTCCATCTCTCCGAATCGCTGACCACCAAACTGTGCCTTACCACCAAGTGGCTGCTGAGTAATCAGAGAGTAAGGACCGATAGAACGTGCGTGCATCTTATCCTCTACCATGTGACCCAACTTCAAAAAGTAAGTCATACCTACGGTAGCTGGCTGGTCGAACTGCTCACCGGTCTCACCATCATAGAGGTAAGTAGAGCAGAAACGTGGAAGCCCTGCCTTGTCTGTCCATACAGAGAGGTCCTCAAGATGAGCACCATCGAAGATAGGAGTAGCAAACTTAACACCCAACTTCTTACCTGCAGCACCCAGGATACACTCGAAGATCTGACCGAGGTTCATTCGAGAAGGCACACCCAATGGGTTCAATACCATATCTACAGGACGACCGTCTGCCATGAATGGCATATCCTCAAGACGTACTACCTTAGAAACGATACCCTTGTTACCATGACGACCAGCAAGTTTATCACCAACCTGAATCTTACGCTTCTTAGCGATATAAACCTTAGCCATCTGGAGAATTCCTGATGGAAGTTCATCACCGATAGTGATAGCAAACTTGCGACGCTTCAACTCAGCATCGAGCTGCTTATACTTGCGGATATAGTTCATGATCAGGCGCTGAATCAAAGTATTGGTATGATCATCCTCTGTCCAACCATTAGACTGTACGCCATCATACTCCAGGTTCTTCAAAGCTGTTGTTGTGAACTTGCTACCCTTGGTGATGATCTCAGCACCAGAGTAATCCTTCACGCCCTGAGAAGTCTTGCCTTCAGTCAAGGTGAGCAACTTATCAACCAAAATATCCTTCAAGTCATCGCCCTTTGCCTCGTACTCCTCATCAATCTTGGCAAGGATAATCTTATCCTGCTTCTTAGACTCACGAGTCTTAACGGCACGAGAGAACAACTTCTTGTCGATAACAACACCACTCAATGACGGGTTAGCCTTCAATGAAGAATCCTTCACATCACCAGCCTTATCACCGAAGATGGCGCGGAGCAACTTCTCTTCTGGAGAAGGATCGCTCTCACCCTTAGGTGAAATCTTACCAATCATGATATCGCCTGGCTCGATACGAGCACCAACGCGAACAATACCGTTATCATCAAGATCCTTGGTAGCTTCCTCGCTGACATTAGGAATATCAGAAGTGAACTCCTCAACACCACGCTTGGTCTCACGTACATCGAGTGAATACTCATCAACGTGAACAGATGTCAAAACATCATCGCGAACCATACGCTCTGAGATAACGACAGCATCCTCATAGTTGTAACCCTTCCAAGGAATGTAAGCTACGAGCAAGTTACGACCCAAAGCCAACTCACCATTCTCGGTAGCATAACCCTCTGTCAGGATATCACCCTTCTTGACGCGCTGACCCTTGTTACAGATAGGACGCAAGTCGATGGTCATATTCTGGTTGGTACGACGGAACTTAGGAATGCGGTACTCCTTCAAGGCTGGCTCGAAGCTTACGAACTCATCATCCTCAGTACGATCGTAGAGGATACGGATGGTTGTAGCATCTACATACTCTATAACACCCTCGCCCTCTGCAGTAATCATGGTACGAGAATCCTCGCACACCTGTTTCTCAAGACCAGTACCTACGATAGGTGCGTCATTGTGAAGCAATGGAACTGCCTGGCGCATCATGTTACATCCCATCAACGCACGGTGACCATCATCGTGCTCCAAGAAAGGAATCAAACCTGCAGAAACAGATGCAATCTGCTGTGGGGAAACATCCACATAGTCAACCTCTGTAGGAGGAACAACAGGATAATCAGCATCCTGACGGCACTTAACCACGTCGCGGATAAATGCACCCTCTTCTGTCAAAGGAGCATTACCCTGACCGATGATCTTAGCCTCCTCATCCTCAGCTGTCAAGTAAACAACATCATCGTTGTTCATATCAACCTTGCTATCGTTCACCTTACGGTAAGGAGTTACAATAAAGCCGAGGTCATTGATCTTTGCATACATACAGAGTGAAGAAATCAAACCGATGTTTGGACCTTCAGGACTCTCAATAGGACAAAGACGACCATAGTGAGTATAGTGTACGTCTCGAACCTCGAAACCAGCACGCTCACGAGACAAACCACCAGGACCAAGGGCAGAAAGACGACGCTTGTGGGTTACCTCAGCCAATGGGTTAGTCTGGTCCATGAACTGTGACAATGGGTTGGTACCAAAGAATGAGTTGATAACGCTAGAGATGGTCTTGGCATTGATCAAATCTGTTGGTGTGAACACCTCATTGTCGCGTACATTCATACGCTCACGGATAGTGCGGCTCATACGTGCCAAACCGATAGAGAACTGGTTAGCCAGCTGCTCGCCTACGGTACGAACACGACGGTTAGACAAGTGGTCGATATCATCGACAGTAGCACTTGAGTTGATGAGCTGAATCAAATATTTGATAATCTCAATGATGTCATCCTTAGTCAACACGCGGACATCAACATCGGTATCGAGACCTAATTTCTTATTAATACGGTAACGACCAACCTCACCCAAATCATAACGCTTGTCTGAGAAGAACAAGTTCTGGAAAACTTCACGTGCACTTGCATCATCAGCAGGATCTGCATTACGCAACTGGCGATAGATGTAGTTCACAGCCTCCTTCTCAGAGTTACTTGGGTCCTTGGCCAAAGTATTGAAGATGATTGTGTACTTGCTGGCAGCATCTACATCCTTATGCAACAGCACAGAAGCAGCACCACTCTCTACAATCTCCTCGATATTGTCGGCAGTAAGCTCGGTCTCACGCTCCATGATCACCTCGTTACGCTCTATAGATACAACTTCACCTGTATCCTCATCTACGAAGTCCTCATTCCAGCTCTTCAAGACACGAGCAGCCAACTTGCGACCGATAGCAGCCTTCATATTCTTCTTGTTCACCTTCACCTCTTCAGCGAGATCGAAGATCTGGAGAATATCCTTATCCTGCTCATAACCGATGGCACGGAGCAAGGTAGTAACAGGCAACTTCTTCTTACGGTCAATGTAAGCATACATCACATTGTTGATGTCAGTAGCAAACTCAATCCAGCTACCCTTGAATGGGATGATACGTGCAGAATAAAGCACAGTACCATTGGCATGAACACCCTGTCCGAAGAACACACCAGGTGAACGGTGCAACTGAGAAACAACAACGCGCTCAGCACCGTTGATGACGAATGTACCATTATCAGTCATGTAAGGGATTGTACCCAAGAATACATCCTGGATAAAAGTACCGAAGTCCTCATGATCAGGATCAGTACAATACAGTTTCATCTTAGCCTTCAAAGGTACGCTATATGTAAGACCACGCTCCAAGCACTCATCGATGGTGTAGCGAGGAGGGTCAATATAGTAATCCAAGAACTCAAGAACGAAATTATTACGAGTATCGGTGATAGGGAAGTTCTCAGAGAACACCTTATACAAACCGTCATTCTTGCGCTCCTCAGGCGGAGTATCCAACTGTAAGAAGTCCTTAAAAGACTTTAACTGCACATCGAGAAAATCCGGATATGGATACGGATTATGCACGCTGGCAAAATTTACTCTGTTATCAACAATTTTTGTAGCCATTAGAAGTTATTAAATGGGGGTTTTATTAACATGATAATAAAAGACACAAAAAGGTTAGGACTCGCCTACTTGGAGAATCCTAACCATTATGTAAGAGATGTAATTAATCTAATTACTTGAGCTCTACCTTAGCACCAGCCTCTTCGATAGCCTTCTTAAGGTTCTCAGCCTCGTCCTTAGATACACCCTCCTTGATTGTAGAAGGAGCACCGTCTACGAGATCCTTAGCCTCTTTCAAACCGAGACCGCAAGCCTCCTTAACAGCCTTAACAACCTGGAGCTTAGCGCCACCAACCTCAGCGAGGACTACGTCGAAAGAAGACTTCTCCTCAGCTGCAGCTGCACCACCAGCAGCAGGACCAGCAGCTACAGCTACAGCTGCAGCAGCAGGCTCGATGCCATACTCGTCCTTGAGGACTGTTGCCAACTCATTAACTTCCTTAACAGTAAGATTTACTAACTCTTCTGCAATAGCTTTGATATCTGCCATTTTATTCTAAA
>JAIINY010000396.1:0-1951 GCA_022741625.1 Prevotella sp.
CTTTCTTTAGTTGCTTAGAGTAATACTTGATTTCTCAAAAGCGAGTGCAAAAGTACTAACTATTTTCCATTCCACCAAATTTTTCGAGAAGAAAGTTGCTTTTTTCTTTCAAATTTAACATTCGTAAACATACCAAAGCTCTAAAACTGATCTTTCTCCTTATTATATATAGGCACATATATTGCAAGAGCAGCGGTGGAAGTTATTTTATCTATCAATGACTTGCCTTCAACTCCTTGTCCCATTTCAGGAGTCGCTGATACTCTTTCTTGGTAATTCGCATAAAGCTACCATGCTGAGGACCCGTTACGCCCTTGATATCAACAGGATCTGAGAAATTGCGGAGATACTTATCTGCCTTGCAGATACGATAGTGCTTAGGCTGATCGCTATACTGGATATAAGCTACACGCCAGGTATCATCGCCCATCAACTGGAAGGCAGAGCTACCTTCGCAATTCTTCTTGCCTTCGAAACTTACGTAGTCGTTCTCTACCGGTTCGCCCCATCCGTGGTTCAAATGCTTGCTGGTAGCAGTATAGATACCAGGTTTTCCACCTTCCTTCTTGATAAGCATGTGGTAAAGACCATCGCTCTTCAAGAAGTTGATGTCAGCATCAATGGTAGCATATCCCCAATCGAAGAGAAGCTTTGGGGTAGTAATCTTGGTGAAAGACTTGTCCGCATAGCTATAATACATCCGATCATATTTTTCCTCCGCACGATTAAGCATAGAATAATAGATCATGTATCCACCCTTCTCACCATTTTGCCAACGATAGTCAGGATCCCAGAAAATCTGAGGAGCCCAGACACGGTTGATGGTACTCCAATCCTTGTAAGGAGACTGAGCGGTAGCTGCATCACAGAAATTCTGCATACCCTTACGGTAATCGAAAGTTACACTGGTCCAGTGAATGAGATCATCACTCTTCAAGAGATCGATACCATAGTTATCCCACTTATGGCTTTTTGCCACACACATATCCGTGGTCACCATAATATATCCCTTTCCATTATGGGTACGGGTGATATAGGCGTCGCGGGTTCCTCCTTCGATACGCGCATGTTCTGCAGGATCGAAGATAGGCTTACCATCATTAATGTCCTGATAGTTGTAGCCATCACGAGATACTGCATACGCAGTCCACTCTCCCTTATCACTCATGTGACAATAGAGATAACCATAATCGCCCTTTACTAAATTCTGTGCTGTCATTGGCATGAAAGTAGCCAAAGCCAGGAGTACTGTTGATAATTTCTTCTTCATTATTTTTAATTTGTTAGTTGACAATTATAAGATGATGCTGCAAAATTACAACATTTTCCAGAAATTACCAAGCCCTAAAGCCCATATAGCTATCAAAATGACGAAAAGTACTCCTTTTTGAACGATTTAGTACCTTTTATACCTGGTCACTACAATTCTATGGTTCTGCAGTAACCATCGTTACCTTTTACTTCAACCGCATGTTCATTCCACCCGTATATGTATTTATATTCCGGAGGCAGGATAATATTGCCCCTCCTGTCCAATAGTCCATACAAACATTTCTGTATGCCTATCCTGCATTGGGCATAATCACCTCGGAAGTTAGAGATATGCGCGTAAATGGGTTTCACGATGATGTCGTTCATCACCCTCAGTCCCCATCTGCCATCCTGCTGGAAAGGTTCTACATTCTTCAGATATTCCTTCAGTTGTTTGGCTGTCATTTTCTTCCTTGCCGTATTCGCCTTCTTCACCGTTACCATCTCATCATTCACGGCAATGATGTTCTGAATCTTCTTCACATAGGTTGGAATGATACCCTTGCCAGCCCTCAAGCCAGCAAACATACTCTCCCAGTTACGAGGCTTGTCGGGCAAGCCGAACTTGCGGTAGTTACCTACATTATCGATTATCATGCACACCTTATCCTTGTTCTCCTTGTTGATGCGCAACCCACGC
>JAIINY010000397.1:0-1949 GCA_022741625.1 Prevotella sp.
TAGCAGAAATCATCGAATTTCTGGATGAACCATAAAAAATCACCCTGGAAGGGAATGCATACAACACACTATGCATATCCCTTTCAGGGTGAGTTTAATGAATATATACCTTTCCGACACAAGCATATAGTGTTTTCATTTGTAAAATGATGTAATCCTAAGCAATAAACTTTATCAATCTTCGTTCTTTTATTATAACACCAAAATAAGAACATATGTATGTATCATCAAGACAAGGATATAAACCTCCTGTAAAATCAACAGGAAGAGGCAAAAAATATTCACATTTTGCTTCTTTGAAGTATTGCAACGGTGCTGAGACCTTCTACACCTACGACCCACAGCGTCGCAAGGCTGGCGGACAGATGGCGCATACCAATACATACGGCACAGACACTGGTAAAAAATTCCAGCTTGCCAATGTCAAGATAATTGGTGACTTCGCCTCTTACGGTTCTGACCCACGCCGCACCCAGTATGCAGGTAGTGAGACTTGGGATTTCACAAAAGGCAAACGAAATGCAGGTGGTATTAGTGGTGCTGAGCTTATAAAGAAATAAAATATGGAAAACTTTAAAATTGATTTATTTGAAAAAGAAACGGGAGAGTTATTTCCCTCGTTTCAAAAATTGAATCAAACAGACTGTAATATATGCTACCAACATTTTCGAAAGAATATTAAAGTATATGATTTACATGAGTCTGTTTTTGATAATTTTCAATCAAATGGTTCTTTTATAGAAAAGTATAATGCACTTGAAGACCACTTTTCATTATTAGAATTATTTGCAGATTTGAATTTATGTTGTGATGTTATCTGTATTAATTGGGATGAGTTTAAAACAATAGATGTATTCCGTACAATAGATTTATATAATTATTTTAGTGATATATGGTTTCCTAGCGCCGATAATATAATAGTATTTCCCAAGAATATGACTATATTTATTATGATTAGGCATGATGGTGCAATCTATTATGTCAAATGTGATTAAATAATTGTAGAACTACCATTTATAGAAGAAACTTTTAATGAGTGAAACGCTGTTTCCAAAAATCATCTTTCTACAAAGGAATCAGCGAGCTGTTGGACAACAAAGAATAATTCATCAACAACCAGTCATACAGACACATACAGCACTCTCCATATAAGGAAGCCCCGACAAGGCTTCCTTATTTTTTCCATACCACAGTCCATACTTTCCATATCAAAAATCTTGTCCATATTATGCCTACCTTTGCAGTGAGATAAAAAGTCGCTGCAGAGGCAAAGAGTCCGAGGAGAGCAAAGAGTTCTTACACATTATTAATTTTTAAAAATTTAAGATTATGATTAAAGTTAATAAAACTACAATCACAGCAATAAAACTATTAATTTTACGTTCTTTTCAAAGAAAGGGGTTGTGCAATAGTGGCTTAAAGGCTAAAAGCACTACCTTTGAATGCAATAATAAGTAACAACACGTTTAAGGTCACAATTTGTGACCTCAAAAATAAAGATAGAAATATGGCAGACATAACGGAAAAGACAGGAAACGGCGAACTGGTCACAAATCGTGACCAGTTGGTTGTTGTTGACAATATAGAGCCTCTAATAAAAATCATTAGAAGACAACAAGTTATGCTTGACCGTGACCTTGCCACACTTTATGGCGTTGAAACAAAGCGTCTTAATGAGCAAGTAAAACGTAATATTAAACGATTTCCTGAAGATTTCATGTTTCAATTGACCAAGGACGAATGTTTAAGGTCGCAAATTGCGACCTTAAACGAAGGACGCGGACAACATTTGAAATACATGCCTTACGTATTTACTGAAAACGGAGTCGCTATGCTTAGTAGTGTTTTACGTTCTGACACTGCGATTGAGGTGAATATTCGAATAATGCGAGCTTTCACTTCAATGCGTCACTTTCTACAGAACAATGCCGAAGTGTTTCAGCGTCTCT
>JAIINY010000398.1:0-1947 GCA_022741625.1 Prevotella sp.
AAGTCAACTCCTTATCAGGACCATACTCAGATTTACAAGGCGCTCCTCACCAAGAAGTATAACGGCAACCGTGGTGAATTTACCGCTATGTATAAGTATGCCAATAGTCATAATGTATATAACTATGCCACCCAGAGTGCTCCATTCATTTATGTAGGTGATGGAAGCGTGAAGGAGTATGGCGACTTCAAACTTGGTACCACCTCTTATCTTCCTATTGATAATGAGATGACTTATCGCAATATGCGTACCGGCAAACTGGAGCAGACTTCTCTTTATGATGCCTGTCTGAACAAGGCAAGCGAGGTTACCCTGATGAACAACTACCGCTTTGACAACGGTTTGAACTGGAAGGCAACCCTGAAGTACGACCATTCTCGTGGTGCGATGGTTTATCAGACTCCGATGTCTATCATCGATTTGAAGAGCGATGCCAATAATGGCGTATATAATTATATATATCGTGATATCGATGGACAAACCAAGTCTTATGATGGTCAGTATGTGCAGACCCGTATGTCTTGCCTCAATTCCGGAACCATCGATGAGGCTCTCTTCACTACCGAGCTCAGCAAGAAATTCAGTACTTCCACCTTCCGCATCGGCATGAACGAGTGGTTCTACCATATTGATTATTGCTCAAATACAACCATGTATGATCAGAGCGTTCCATCTGATGGCAGTTATGCGTTGCGTGTCTGGGATGCTAACCAGCGCAACAGCTATTTCTACGATTTCAACAAGAACGCCTCTGAGTATTACAAGGGAAGCGAAAACAAACTGGCTCTCTACTTCACCCACGATTGGGACGTGACCAATAAGTTGAACCTCTACTATGGTGCACGTTTGGAGTGGCAGAAGCTGAAGGGTGAAAACGCAGCCGTGAAGAATACAAACGGTGATTTCGTAGGTCGTTTTGCCGATTATTATCTCGGTGCTACGGCAGCAGATGGAACCAAGATTGCACCGGTAGAATTGAGTTACAACTGGTTGAACTACGATTTCTCTGTAGCCGCAACCTATAAGTTGACTGATAACTTCGGCTTCACGGGCGATTTCACTTACATCGTGCAGCATCCTAAGTTCGAGGCTTTTGCTCCAGCTACATTGCCAAATACAGGTAAGATTTCTGTGCCACTCGGTCGTGCAGGTATCTACTACAACAACTCTTGGCTGAGTTTGACATCGTTGTTCTCTTACATCTCAAAGACCAACAACAACTCAACTCTGAACCTGCAGCATGGCAGGGAGATCAAGGCTGCGCCAATGACTTACGATATCCAGACATGGGGTTGGACAACCGATGCTGTGGCTCATCCTTTCAAGGGATTCGATTTCCACTTCCTCTTCACTTATCAGAAGCCAACTTACAAGAAGTATGAAACCAGCATCACCTTCAGCGATGGCTATGTTGGCAACATCAATGCCACTGGCAATATCGTTGCCGAGATTCCTGAGATTCTCATCGAGTTGGATCCAAGCTACATGATTACAAAGGATATCAAGCTTTGGACAAGTTTCCGCTACTTCAGTAAGACTTATGCCAACATCAACGAGGCATATTACTTCAATGGTCACTGGGAGACTTTCGGAGGTTTGAACTGGCAGGCAACCAAGCGCTTGGCTCTCGGCTGCGCTGTAGTCAACTTCCTCAACCAGACTGGTGCCAAGGGTAGTATCGCAGGTGCCGAGCTGATTACCAAGGATGAGGCTAAGGGAATCAAGAACCAGATTATGACGGGAAGCTATCTTCGTCCATTCACTGTTGAATTCACAGCTTCGCTGAAGTTCTAATTAGTTTAAACATAATAAGATAGAGGGTGTGTCATAAGTCTATGGCGCACCCTCTTTTATAGTATGCTCGGCATGAGCTTATTCTAATGGGTGCAAGTCCCAAACAAGCCCTAATAGCGGGAATTGTATAGCCAATAGCAAGGGTGTCCACTG
>JAIINY010000399.1:0-1935 GCA_022741625.1 Prevotella sp.
GATAAGGGATGGCGCAAGAAGGCAATCAAGCGGCTTGCGCCCTTCTCTCCAAAGAAAATGCTCGACATCGCCACAGGTACCGGCGACTTCGCCATCCTTGCTGCACAGATGCTGCATCCCGACAAGCTCGTGGGAGCAGATATCTCACAGGGAATGATGGAGATAGGAAGACAGAAAGTGAAGCAGTTGGGACTGGACCACGTGATCCGCTTCGACAAGGAAGACTGCCTCAACCTCTCATACGAAGACAACACCTTTGATGCGGTAACAGCCGCCTTCGGCATCCGCAACTTCCAGAACCTGGACCAGGGACTGCGCGAAATGTGCCGAGTACTGAAGAAGGGAGGACATCTCTGCATCGTGGAACTCACCACTCCGGTCAGCTTCCCGATGAAGCAGCTGTTCCACATCTATTCGCATACCGTATTGCCTATCTACGGCAAGCTGATATCGAAAGACCAGAGTGCCTACAGCTATCTCACCAAGACCATCGAGGCCTTCCCACAGGGAGAAACGATGATGGAGGTATTCAAGAAGGCAGGATTCGAAAAGGCTGAGTTCAAGAGACTCACCTTCGGTATCTGCACCCTTTATTTCGCAACAAAATAAAACAAAGATATTATGGACAAGTATGGACTCATAGGTTATCCCCTAGGACATTCGTTCTCAAAAGGCTACTTCAACGAGAAGTTTGAGAACGAGGGCATCGACGCCCAATATATCAACTTCGAGATTCCATCCATCGAGGATCTCACCGAGATTCTCGACTCCAATCCGGAGTTAAAAGGCCTCAATGTAACCATCCCTTACAAGGAGAAGGTAATCGGTTATCTTGATCAGGTTAGCCCCGAGGCAAATGCCATCGGAGCTGTCAACGTGGTGAAAGTGGAGCATAAAGGCGACGAGACTATCCTCAAGGGATACAACAGTGATGTCATCGGTTTCACCCAGAGCATCGAACCTTTCATCGAGTCTTTCCACAAGAAGGCATTGATTCTCGGTACTGGCGGTGCATCCAAAGCCATCAACTACGGATTGAAATCGCTCGGACTGGAGACTGTTTTCGTGAGTCGATACGAACGTCCTGGTACTATCCAGTACGATAAAATCACACCTGAGGTCATCAAGGAATACAATGTCATCGTGAATTGTACGCCTGTAGGTATGTATCCTCATGTAGATGAGTGCCCTCCTCTGCCTTACGAGGCGATGGATACCCATACACTACTCTACGACCTCATCTACAATCCCGATGAAACCCTCTTCATGAAGAAGGGAAAAGAGCACGAAGCCACAGTGAAGAATGGCTTGGAGATGCTCTTGCTGCAAGCTTTTGCATCATGGGATTTCTGGCAAGAAGAAAAATAAGCATATCATAAAGTTCAATGTTCAAAGATCAAAGTTCAAAATAAGAATATGAGTAACAATAGATACATGATGCGCGGTGTAAGCGCAGCAAAGGAAGATGTTCACAACGCTATCAAGAACATCGACAAGGGTATCTTCCCACAGGCTTTCTGCAAGATTATCCCTGATATCCTGGGAGGCGACCCAGAGTATTGCAACATTATGCATGCCGACGGTGCAGGTACCAAGTCTAGCTTGGCATACATGTACTGGAAGGAGACTGGCGACCTCTCTGTATGGAAGGGTATCGCTCAGGATGCTATCGTGATGAATACCGACGACCTGCTCTGCGTGGGTGCCGTAGATAACATCCTCGTCAGCTCTACCATCGGCCGCAACAAGATGCTCATCCCTGGCGAGGTGATCTCGGCTATCATCAACGGTACCGACGACCTGCTCCACGAGATGCGCGAGATGGGTATCGGCATCTATCCTACTGGCGGTGAGACTGCCGATGTAGGCGACCTGGTTCGTACCATCATCGTTGACTCTACCGTTACCTGCCGCATGAAGCGCAGCGACGTCATC
>JAIINY010000400.1:0-1933 GCA_022741625.1 Prevotella sp.
GTCGGCATATTTGAGAGGATTATTCAGACAATAACTATAGCTGTTATAGTTCTGACTATTGTCTCCTTCCTGTACGTATTTATCAGGGCTTAGGAATCTGCCGAGTACTGAATCATAGACACGCCCATTCATATTGATGAGGTTGAACTCATTCAACATCTCATGCCCCATGCAACCATGGTGCAGACCCAATGGTGTTGAGCGTTACCGTCTGCTTGCCCCCACGCATCGTATGAAGCATCGAAGACTTTCGTGCCCTTCTCATACGTAACGTAAAGGATGCTGCCCAAAATGTCCGTGAAAGCAAGATTGCATACATTCTTTAGTCTCCATTTTTGATAACAGTCTGCTTGAATTCTTTTGCTACTCTATCGTAATAGACCGAATTCCATAAGTCGTTAAATTCTTTTTCGGTTATCATATTTATACCCATCTTTTTGAAATCTTCCAATTCGCAATTTGTATCCAGCCAATAACCATAATTTCTATCGTCTGGCATTTTTACAATAATCCTACCATCTTTAGCAAATCCAATTTCTCTGTTTGCAGTATGATTTACCACATCGTCATATTCAATAAACCATAGAGTAACATCCTCTATTTTATCATCAAAATCAGGATTTGCACTGAGTGGAGCGATCATCTTATGCAGCAAACGACACCATAAGCTTCGTTTTGTTTTATTGTTCTGTTTTTTTTCTAATGACCACTTTAAAATAAAATATTTCATAAATTGTACTACTTAATATTTAACGAAACCAATGCCATGAGTCTTCATCCATATTCTCAAATTCTGCTTTAACTTTCATTCCACCACATAATGCTGATTATTCCTGCACAAATTGCGCCAATGAAAAATATAGAAGAAATAACATGCCAAACTGCATTATTCTTATGACTTTCAAATTTATGGAAATAGCCTATATATTCCTCATTTTTTTGACCCAAGAAGTGGGTAAACAGTAAAGAGAGACCACAAGTGATTATAAGAAATATAAGGAAATGCGAATTCTGAATAGGAAGTATTCTAAGTTTCTTGAAAACTGACAGAATAAGCATTTCATAAGGAACAAACATAAAAGCTAATGTTCCTTCTGCACGCGCAATACCTATTCCTATATTCATATCATAAAAAACGACCTCCATCGTTTTATACACATTTTTCATATAGTGCTCCAACGTTGGATTATTTTCCTGAATATAGCCAAACGGATTCCAAAAATATAGCCATTTGCATACACGATTGATAAAAGGTCCAAGTATTCGCATCGGGATGCGATAACTCCATCTTTCTGCACAATATAGAGAATATAATAGTCTTATTACAAATAGTTTCATATCTAATAAACGTAATCTTATCAATATTATTATTTGATATTTGTTTTTTTTAATACCAACATAAGTGGGTGTGTCATAAGTCTGTGACGCACCCCCTATGTAAAGGACTAGTGTTCAAAAAAGTCAAAAATAGTATCAGAGAGTCATCCTCCAAATTCTCCTCCATAGTAATCACCAGCAATTCCACCAGCAATTCCAAGAGGAACAGAACCTGCGCCAGATCCGGCTAATCCACCAAGAGCCGCACCGCCTATTCTACCTCCCCAACTTCCAAGTTCTCGGCCAACGACATGACATAAATATCTCCGACTATTTATACCAAAAGTGTTGCCATCTTCAATGTAAGCAGCATTAAAGTTTGCAAAGTCTTCTGCTGCAGAAAAAAACATAGAATATTTCCCGAGATACTTTAAATTCTTAACAGGTGCAGTTTTAACAAACTGATTGCCGTAAAAAACTCCATTGCTCTTTGGTAGATAAATTTTGCCATTTGTTGCGACTCTTACCTTACCACTATAGTAGTCAACTCCATTAAGAATACTCAATCCTGTCGCAGCTGTCTCAAAAGTAGCCGCAGTTGCTAATGCATTAGCAA
>JAIINY010000401.1:0-1927 GCA_022741625.1 Prevotella sp.
CTTTGTTGTAAATAAAAACAATTTTTTCAGTTCCGTATCTGGAAAAAGGAGAAAAAACGAAAAGGGTGCGCCATAGACTTATGACACACCCTCTTTTTTTTTCAAAAATATGATGTTACTACAAGAATCTTAGCATGGAATAACCTTCCAGGATTCTATGCACCTTCTATCAGCAGAGAAATTAATTCCTACCTTATATACTTTTCTGCCATCTTCTGCAAAAGCAATAGCATAATTTTTCTGGTTGATTTGCTGCATGGCAACATCAGCACTATGCTCGTATTTCAACTCAAACACATAGATGCTCTTCTTCGTGAAAAGTAACATACCTATACGACCATCAGCAGTAGGAACTTCGGCACGGATGTCAGCTCCCAACATCAGCAAACAAGTATAGAACACAGCCTGATAATGACGCTCATTGTTATTGACCAATGTATATGGAAACTTTTTATAGAATGTCTGCAGATGAGGAATAAATGCCTCCATATCATCATGCTCAACCAAACAGTCATAGTAAGCCGCATACAAAGCATCCTTTTCTCCCAAATTATCCGGCGCATAATAACGGAACAGACTGTTTGAAAATCCCGTTTTCACCTCAGTATTAGGAAAGCCAAGCTTGAAGATTTTACTGCGGGGATTATACGCTTTTATCGTGAGATAACCACTTTGATAAAGTACTGGTACGGGGTCGATAATCTTCTCAGTAGGTGTATCAAAACGATCTGCCGTCGCCGTAATATCATCAAGATCCAGCATATCCAAATGCTTCTCCTGCAAAAGATCGATTAAGAAAGTAGGAGTGCCCGTAGAGAACCAATAATCATCAAATTCATTACTAGCCAATGTATTAAATAGACTATAAGGATTATAAACATCTTCACCACGCCCACTGAAATGATAACCATCATAATGATGCTGAAGCTCCGACAAAGCCTCATCGTATGTCATTTCATTTTCATTTGCCAATTCACGGATGTCAGCCTTAAAAATTGACACCAGTTCATTCCTGCTGATTCCACAAATATCACTATATTTGTCTAACATACTGATATTCGTAATGTTATTAAGTTCACTAAAGATACTCAACTGGCTAAATTTAGAAATACCAGTAAGAAAGACAAAGCGCAAATGTCTCTCTTCACCTTTCAATGGACTAAACAAATTTCGCATTGCATTACGAATCTGCTCCTGCAAATCCGGACTATTCATCGAGTCGTGCATAGGAGCATCATACTCATCAATAAGTACCACAACCTCCCTACCTGTCTGAGCATAAGCAGCCTTAATGATATTCTGCAATCTCACATTATATGCTTTCTCATATTCCACATGCAGAGAATATCTTGCTTCGTAATCAGCAAGAAGACTATCTAGTGTAGCGTGCAAGGAAGCCATATCGTAAAACTTACCCTTACTGATATCCAAATGGATAACAGGATAGCTTAACCATTCATGCTCCAACTGCTGCATCGCCAATCCTTTGAAGAGTTCCTGTTTTCCTTCGAAATAGGCCTGAAGCAGAGTAACGAGCAGAGACTTTCCAAATCGTCTAGGACGATTCAGAAAGCAATACTTATTCTCATGAACCATCTGGTAGGCAAGAGCTGTCTTGTCCACATACACATAGTTTCCCCTGATAATGTTCTCGAAAGTCTGTATTCCGAGAGGATAATTTCTACCTTTCATAAGCCCATAATATTAAAAAATCGAAGCGCCAGTTTATCATCCTACTTCATTTTCCTGAAGGCATGAATGAATTGCTGGTTGCAAAGATAATGATTATTTCTGAAACAAAAGAAGATTGATACTGAATATTTTATCAAAAAAGGGGGGAAAGCGGATATAATTAGGGTGCGCCATAAGTCTATGACGCACCTTAGCTTTCAAATAAACTTGAAAATTTAGAACTTAATCCAGGTCA
>JAIINY010000061.1:0-13147 GCA_022741625.1 Prevotella sp.
GCGTCCTTGCCATTCTTCCAAGCGTCGAAACGCTTCTGAGCCTCAGCATCGTCGAATGCGCCCTTCTTAACGCCACCCTTGAGGTGCTTCATCAAGTAAACGCCCTCGCCCTTGAGGATGTTGCGAACTGTGTCTGTTGGCTGTGCACCAGTCTCTACCCAGTAGAGTGCGCGCTCGAAATTCAAATCTACAGTAGCTGGATTGGTGTTAGGGTTGAAAGTACCAATCTTCTCAGTAAATTTACCATCACGTGGTGCTCTAACGTCAGCGATTACGATGCTATAGAAAGCATAGTTCTTACGACCGCCGCGCTGCAATCTGATTTTTGTTGCCATTTTTTAAATCTAATTTTAATTTAATTATTAATGAGGTTTGAATTTTATGCTGTCATCTCGTGACAGCGGGTGCAAAGGTACTACTTTTATTTGGTACCCACAAATTTTTCTCCTATTTTATAGGCTTTTTTAGCATTTCTTTTAAGAATCAGGGCTTTATCGGATGCGATCAGCGGCTTTTACCAGCTTTTCGTCATCATTTACGCCCTTATATGCCATAACGACAAGTATCAGGCTGACAATTGGAAGGCAGGCAGCAAACTCGATGCCCATCTTGCCCTGAACCTCTGGAATAGGAATGATACCCAGGAGAATCAAGACATAATCTATCACCCACAGTACCTGAAGCAGCATGGTACATTTGCAGATACTCATCTGTACCTTGCGATTCTTATAAAGGAATATCGTTACCAACGATAAGATTGCTGTTACGCTGAGCAGGACAAACAGAGGGATGCAGGTGGCAGAGACAGCAAGACCGCCTTCGCCTGTCACCACACCCAGATTGTAAACCATACTGTCTGTTCCCATTCCCTCTGGCGCTATACTGCCGATAGGAAAGAACAGACCCAGCGCACATACAATAACAGCTAAAAGCAAAAACAGGGTTTGTTTACGCTGTATCATAACTCTATCTGACTTGTTTAGAGTTCATCCTCATCAGAAGAGTGAGCTGGCACACTTGGATCACGCCAATAGATGCTCTTCTCTACAAACTCCTCTGTAGCAATCAAAGTTGGCTTTGGCAACTTCTCATAGAAACGAGAGATCTCAATCTGCTCACGGTTCTCGAAGACCTCTTCCAGAGAATCGTTGTAAGAAGCAAACTCAGAGAGTTTCTTGCTCAAGTCCTGCTTAATCTCAAGCGAGATCTGGTTAGCTCGCTTAGCGATGATTGCAACACTCTCGTAAATGTTATGCGTATCATCACAGAGATCCATGATGTTACGAGTAACTGTGTTAACTGGTGCTTTTGATTTCTTATAATCCATAATTTATAGTACTATATATATTATTCTATTTTTATCTATCGTTTCTCCTGCTAGTAAGCTGTGAGGGCATTATCTGTTGTCGCCTGCGAGCTTGTCGAGTGTATCCTCAGGATGTGCCTTCTCGAAAGCCTTGCACTTCTCGATATATTTCTCGGCAGTGGCACGCTCCTTAGAATCCGGATACTCATTGATGAAGCCATAGCATTCATCCTCAGCATCCTGATAGCGCTCCAGCTGCTTGCTCTCAACACTCATCTTCGCCAGTTCATACTTGCTTTTCATGATGAGTGTAGCAAATTCCTCGCGCTTGTTGCTGTAAGGATAATCCTTGAGGGCATTCTGCGCTGTAACGATGCAAGCCTCATAATTGTTGCCGCCGTTGGTGCAGTTGCCGAAGTAAGTACCCATATCGAAGTACAGGCGTGCACTCTTATACTCCTTCTCTACCAGGAGATCCTGCAAGGCAAAGAGACGGTTGGTTGCCTGAGCCTTGAGATGAGCATCCGGGAAGAGATCGAGGAACTCCTGGAAGGCTGTAATCGCAGTATAAGTAGTACTCTGGTCGAGTCGAGGCTCCGGGGCATTCTGATAGAGGCTTTCGCCCACAAAGTACTTCGCCATCTCTGCATACTGTCCCTTCGGATAGCTGGCATAATATTTCTTGAAATACTCTGAGGCCGTTTCGTAATCCTTCAAGCCATACTCAGCCATCGCCAACATATAGAGACACTCCTCGCCCTCAGTTGAACCCTTCTTCATGGTTACAACTTCCTGCAACAGAGGAATGGCACGAGAATACTTGCCCTGTGCAAAACACTGCTTGGCATACTCGTACTTATAGGTAGGTGTTGCTGCCTTATATACCTGATTATATTCGCTCGCACAGCTAGTAAGAAGCAATGCTACACTAGCTGCGATTAGTATTGATTTCTTCATATTATTACTTTTGTGGATGCAAAGTTACAGATAATTTGCTTATTATCAAAAGAAAAAATACATTTTTTCGCAAATAATTAATCTTTATAACGATTAATGCCGTTTTTTTTGTATTTTTGCACCCAAAAACAGAGATTATGGACTTTAAAATCACATCAGAATATCAACCGACGGGTGATCAGCCGCAAGCCATCCGACAACTCACCGAAGGCATCCTGCAGGGAGAGCCCGCACAGGTGTTGCTTGGCGTAACCGGTTCCGGCAAAACCTTCACCGTAGCAAACGTGATAGCCAACGTGGGCAAGCCGACTCTTATCCTGAGTCATAACAAGACGCTTGCCGCCCAGCTTTATCAGGAGATGAAAGGCTTCTTCCCCGATAACGCCGTGGAGTATTACGTTTCCTACTACGACTATTACCAGCCGGAGGCATATCTGCCAACCACGGATACTTATATAGAAAAAGATCTCGCCATCAATGATGAAATCGACAAGCTCCGTCTGGGTGCCGTTTCCGCTTTACTTTCAGGCAGAAAAGATGTCATCGTGGTATCTTCCGTATCATGCATCTATGGTATGGGTGGACCAGTAGCTATGCAGGAAAACATCATCAAGATTCACCGGGGACAGCAACTTGACCGAAATGAATTTCTCCGGAAACTGGTAGATGCCCTCTATGTAAGAAACGACATCGAACTGCAGCGCGGCAACTTCCGCGTAAAGGGAGAAACGGTAGATATCTTCATGGCGTACAGCGACAATGTGCTGCGAGTAACCTGGTGGGATGACGAGATAGACAGCATCGAGGAGGTAGATTCCCTCACCTATCACCGACTCGCCTCCTTCGAAGAATATGAGATTTATCCTGCCAACCTTTTTGTAACCAGCAAGGAGCAGCAGGAAATTGCCATCAGAATGATACAGGACGACCTGGTGAAGCAGGAAGAATTCTTCAAGAGCATAGGCGATGGCATCAAGGCACAGCGCATCAAGGAGCGTGTGGAATACGATATGGAGATGATCAAGGAGCTGGGACACTGTTCGGGCATCGAGAACTATTCGAGATATTTCGATGGGCGACATGAAGGAGAACGCCCATACTGCCTGCTCGATTTTTTCCCGAAAGATTTCCTTCTGGTAGTAGATGAGAGCCATGTGAGCATTCCGCAGATCGGGGCGATGTATGGTGGCGATAGAGCCCGAAAGAAGAACCTGGTGGAATACGGTTTCCGATTGCCTGCCGCCTTCGACAACCGTCCGCTCACCTTCGAGGAATTTCACAGTATGATTCATCAGGCCATCTACGTGAGTGCCACCCCAGCCGACTATGAGTTGAGAGAATCTGAAGGTGTGGTAGTAGAACAGCTGATCCGCCCTACGGGATTGCTCGATCCGGAGATAGAAGTACGCCCAAGCGAAAACCAGATAGATGATCTGCTCGATGAGATTCTGACCAGAACCCACCGGGATGAACGTGTACTCATCACCACCCTTACCAAACGTATGGCAGAGGAGCTGACAGAGTTCCTGCTGAACCACAATGTAAAGGCTGCCTATATCCATAGCGATGTGGCAACGCTCGACCGCGTAAAGATCATGAACGATCTGCGAGCCGGTATCTATGATGTACTGGTGGGTGTGAATCTGCTCCGCGAGGGACTTGACTTGCCGGAGGTATCGCTTGTTGCCATCCTCGATGCAGACAAGGAGGGATTCCTGCGCAGTCACCGTTCTCTGACCCAGACTGCCGGCCGTGCTGCCAGAAACGTGAACGGCAAGGTGATTATGTATGCGGACAATATCACAGACAGCATGCAGAAGACCATCGACGAAACTGCCCGCCGAAGAAGCATCCAGCTGAAATACAATGCCGATCATGGAATTACGCCAAAGCAGATTCAGAAGGCGATTACCTCTGCCCTGCCTACCAGCAAGGAAGAAGAAGCAGCTTCAGGTGCAGCCACCATCAAGAGCATCAAGAGTGCCGAGAAAGCCAAAGGCATCATGGATCATAAGAACATCAAGGGAGCCGAAGGGTCCAGACAGCGTGTCTATATCGAACCAGATAGCGCCACGATGGTTGCCGACCCTATCGTCCGCAGCATGAGCAGGGAGGAACTGGAGAAGAGCATTGCCAATACCACTGCCCTGATGAAACAAGCCGCCAAGGACCTCGACTTCATGCAGGCAGCACAATATCGCGACGAAATCATCCGATTGCAAAAGGAATTGGAAGAAAAAGGATAAATAAACACGAATAAGGGTGTGTCATAAGTATCTTGCCTAGGGTATAGATACTTATGATACACCCTCGTTTTCTTTTATTCAAACGACAGTTTTTTCAGGCGGGTACGCAATTGCTCAGCCTCGCTCTTCCTGATAGACAGCTTGATGCTGCAGGTATTATCGAAAGTCTGATCCACGATGCGCGGATTCATCTCTTTCACAATCCTCATCACATCATTCATCATCGGATAGGTGAAATCATAGGTTACGATTTCCTCTACCTGCTGCGTTACCTCCTCGCAATGCGCCAGGGCATCTATCGCTACTTCACGATAGGCAACAATCAATCCGCTGGTACCCAGCTTGACTCCTCCGAAATAGCGGATGACGACAATGAGGATATCCGTCAATCCCGCCTTTGTTATTTGTCCCAGTATCGGTTTTCCTGCCGTAGAAGATGGTTCACCATCATCATTGGCACGAAACTCGGTGCGCTCCGGCCCCAACATATAGGCATAACAACAGTGTCGGGCATCGTAATATTTCTTACGGTACCCGGCAACAATCTCCTTCACCTCGTCAACTGTGGTAACGTGGTGAGCAAAGGCGAGAAACTTACTCCTTTTCTCGGTGTAATATCCCTCGCCTACTGTATCTGATATAGTCTTAAATTCGTCAATCATTAATCCAACTTGTGAATAATCAATCCGCTGCGCAACTTTGGCTCAAACCATGTTGCCTTAGGAGGCATAATCTTGCCACTGTCAGCGATGTCCATAATCTGCTGCATAGTAACTGGATGCAAGGCCAATGCCATCTTCATCTCACCACTATCTACACGACGCTTCAACTCGCCGAGTCCGCGAAGGCCGCCCACGAAGTCGATGCGCTTGTCTGAACGCAAATCCTTGATGCCCAGAATATCATCCAGAATCAGACGGGAAGAGATATCTACATCGAGCACGCCGATAGGATCCTCATCATCATAGGTTCCTGGCTTGGCAAATAAGCCATACCATTTACCATCGAGATATACGAGGAAAGAATGGAGAGCGGCAGGCTTCAGGATATCCAAGCCAAACTGCTCGATTGCTTCATCAATGGCAATCTTCTCATAGCATGGGATACCCTCCTCATCACCTGATACATTCACATTAATCGCATCAATCTCAATAACTTCGAAGTTCTTGGTAAGAGCATCGAGGAATTCTTCTGATGTCAGACCATTCAGATCCTTTACTACACGGTTGTAATCAAGAATGGTAAGCTGGCTAGCCTGGAAGCAGACTGCCATGAAATAGTTGTATTCCTCCTTACCGGTATGGTTCGGATTCTGCTTCGCCTTCTCTGCACCCACCAAAGCTGCGGCAGCAGAACGGTGATGACCATCGGCGATATAGAGACTAGGCATCTTGGCAAATTCAGCGGTGATGGTTTCGATATCCTTGTCATCGCTGACTATCCAGAACTGATGACGGAAGCCATCGACTGGAGCGATGAAATCATACTCCGGTGCTGTAGCAGCATAACGCATCAGAATCTCATTGAGCACAGAATTATCAGGATAAGCAAAGAAAACCGGTTCGATGTTTGCATTGCAGACACGAACATGCTTCATACGATCCTCTTCCTTATCACGGCGAGTAAGCTCATGCTTCTTAATGACACCCGTCATATAATCATTTACGTATGCACCCACAACAAGACCATACTGTGTCTTGCCATTCATAGTCTGTGCGTAGATATAATACTGTTCTTTATCATCCTGCTTCAACCAGCCGTTCTCCTGGAACTTCCTGAAGTTCTCTGCAGCACTTTCATAAACACGAGGGTCGTACTCTGAGGTACCCGGCTCGAAGTTGATTTCAGGTTTAATGATATGATAAAGGCTTTTCTCGTTATCGCCAGCCTCGGTACGAGCTTCCTCTGAATCGAGGACATCGTATGGACGAGACTCAACTTGCTCTACTAAATCTTTGGGAGGGCGAATGCCCTTGAAAGGTTTTACTATTGCCATAATGTTATATTTTACTTTGTCAAGATGAATAAAAACACGAAAAGCCCATCAAGAGTGCTTCGGTGAAAAAGCACTCTTCATGAGCTATATATTCGGGATGAATAATTACTTATTTACCTGGAACTTGGTGCAGCCATCTGCAAAGAATGCATTAATCTGCTTGGCTGCTGCGATACCGGCATTGATGTTAGCCTCGGCTGTCTGCGCACCCATCTTCTTAGGGGTTGAGAAGTAGCGACCCTCGAACTTGGCGAAGTCGGCGTCAGCATCTGGCTTGATGTCGGTGATGAACTTCAAATCCTCACGCTCAGCAAGAAGCTTCAGGAGCTCAGGCTCATTGATAACCTCCTTGCGGGCTGTATTGATAAGAATACCACCCTTAGGCAACTGGTTCACAGTCTTGTAATCGATGCTCTTGATAGTCTCTGGAGTAGCAGGGATATGAAGAGATACGATGTCGCAAGTCTGAAACAGCTCATCCTGAGACTTTACGGCGTGAACACCTGCAGCCTCGATGACATCTGCAGGGCAGAAGGCATCATAAGCAGACACTTCCATACCGAAGCCCTTGGCGATGCGAGCGACATTGCGACCCACGTTACCAAATGCCAGGATACCCAACTTCTTACCCTTCAACTCAGAGCCAGACTTGCCGTTGTAGAAATTACGAACAGCAAATACCAGCAAACCGAATACCAACTCGGCAACGGCATTGGAGTTCTGACCAGGAGTATTCTCGGCTACTACGTTGTGAGCAGTAGCAGCAGCCAGGTCGATATTATCATAACCTGCACCGGCGCGAACGATAATCTTGAGGTTCTTGGCTGCGTCGAGCACCTCGGCATCAGCCTTGTCAGAACGGATAATCATCGCATCCACATCCTTCACGGCATCGAGAAGCTGAGCCTTCTCTGTATATTTTTCGAGCAGTACGAATTCGTTGCCTGCTCCCTCTATTTCTTTCTTAATGCCCTCGACAGCAGCTGCTGCGAATGGCTTTTCTTTTGCAACTAATACTTTCATACAAAATCAAAAATTAATGTTGTGCTTCAAAATCCTGCATAGCCTTGACGAGTGCCTGAACACCCTCCATGGTCTGTGCATTGTAGCAGCTGGCACGGAAACCACCCACTGAGCGGTGACCCTTGATACCTACCATGCCACGCTCTGTAGCGAAGTCGAGGAATGGCTTCTCTAACTCCTTGTACTCATCGTTCATCACGAAGCAGATGTTCATCAAAGAACGGGATGCTTCTTCAACAGTACCCTTGAAGAGTTTGTTGCGGTCGATTTCAGCATAAAGAACTTCAGCACGTTCGTGAGCACGCTTATCAGCTGCCTCAACACCACCGTTAGCCTTCAACCAGCGGAGATTCTCCATCAAGGTATAGATAGGAACAACAGGAGGAGTATTGAACATACTGCCCTTCTCAACGTGAGTACGATAATCGAGCATTGTAGGAAGCTCGCGAGGAGCCTTGCCGAGCATATCATCCTTTACGATGATAACGGTAACACCTGCCATAGAAAGATTCTTCTGAGCACCTGCATAGATGGCAGTATACTTAGAAACATCTACTGGACGGCTCATGATATCTGAAGACATATCAGAAATCAATGGTACGTTTACATCTGGATCTACACGGAGTTCAGTACCATATATAGTATTGTTGCTTGTCAAATGCAAGTAATCACAATCGGCTGGTACTGTGTTAGGAACCTGTGGATAGAAAGTGAAATTGGCGTCGGACGATGATGCGATCTCCACGACCTCACCAAAATGCTTCGCCTCTTTCATTGCCTTCTTAGCCCAAGTGCCAGAATTAATGTAGGCAGCCTTCTTGATGAGGAAGTTTGCTGGAATCTGCATAAACTGCAATGACGCACCACCACCAAGGAAGATTACGGAATAACCCTCAGGAATGTCAAGAAGCTCCTTGAATAAGGAGACTGCCTCATCAACTACTGGCTGGAAATCCTTAGCACGGTGGCTGATTTCCATCAATGAAAGACCTGAACCATTAAAATCCAAAATCTGCTTTGCTGTGTTCTCAATCACTTCGCGTGGAAGCATTGATGGACCTGCGTTAAAATTGTACTTCTTCATCTTTGTATAATTATTTAAGTTTTATACGATATAATCCTGTTAGTAGGAAAAATAAGTGCACAATACACCCATATAGGATACATAGTAAACCTTTGGATTGTATTTACGACTGCGAAATTACACTTTTTATTTGAAACTACCAAATTTTTCTGCACATTTTTAGCGTTTTGCGCAGATTTCTTTCATTTTGTTAGTCATTTAAGTATAATAACTGCATATTTATGTCTATTTTTACATTTATTATACATTAGCAAGCACAGAGAAAAGATAATAACAGTTTGTCAACTACCTTACCTCTTCCACTATCGTTTTGATGCCTTTTATCTTTTCACCCTTTACATTATTCAGTACGCTGCGCAACTTCGTTCGGGAAATGGCAGCATAAGCATAACGGTCATTAACATCAATCTTTCCGATTTCAGCCGACTGCAGCCTACCCTTCTTGCAAAGGAAGCCTAAGATGTCACCCTTGCTGATTTTATCCTTTTTGCCTTTACCTATATATATAGTAGCCATCTTAGGTTTGGCTGGCGCAGGAAGCAGATCAGCAACAGGCATCTCATAATTCTCAATCTCTGCATCCACATATTCCGGAATATGCTCTTCAGGACCTAATAGGAAGAAAGCCTTTCCCTGAGCTTCCCATCTTGCCGTACGTCCTACACGATGGATATAACCATCTTCGCTCTCCGGCATGTGATAATGGATAATATTATCTATATCAGGAATATCAAGTCCGCGCGAAGCCAGATCCGTACTCACCAGGATATTGGCACTACCGTTGCTGAAACGATAGAGAGAAGCCTCGCGTTCCTTCTGTTCCAATCCACCATGGAAGAAAGAGGTTGAAAATCCCTGCTCCACCAGATATTTATTGGTGCGCTCCACACTGTCGCGATAATTGAGGAATACAATGGTACTCTGATCGCCTAAACTGCGTAGCAAAAGTGACAGACTCTCCAGTTTATCCTTTACCGGACTATCCACCTTATATATATGTACACGGTCAGGAACCTGATCTTCATCCACACGGTAATCTATCTTTTCCACCCTACCCATGTGTACGAAATGAGGAATCTCCTCCGCCTCGGTAGCAGAAAGCAGGAAATGTCGACGCAAGCCAGGCAAAGACTTGATCAGTCGGCTCATTTCGTCCTGAAAGCCCATCTCCAGACACTTGTCAAACTCATCAATAATCAGGTATTTGATGTGATATGGAGAAAGATTTCCCTTATCCAGATGATCATTGAGACGACCTGGAGTTCCAAATACAATCTGAGGATGAACCTGTTTCATCACGCGATGCTCATCCATCGTAGCACGACCACCATAGCAAGCCATCGCACGCAAACCGCTGCCCATATTCTTCAATACGTTAGCCGACTGCAAAGCGAGTTCCCGACCAGGAGTTACCACCACCGCCTGTGCCTCGTCATCAGTAGCATCTATAAGTTGGGCAAGAGGCAAAAGATAAGCCAGCGTCTTGCCACTACCTGTTGGCGAAAGTATCACCACATCCTTGTTCCCGTGCAAGATTGCCTGCATGGAATCCTGCTGCATATCATTGAGCTCAATGCCCAGTTTATCTAAAATTCTGTCTATCATAAATTTCTAATAATCAATTTCTAGAGATAAGTATTCTTTTCATGAGAAGTTTTCATAAATTTCTCATCATGAGGCATTATTTCTTTTTCTGATCGAGCAGTTTGTCAATCTCATCAAACTCCTTACCCATGTTCAGGTTCAGATAGATGGTATATAGCGGCAAAGCCCACTGGTCCTGCATATCAGGCGCCATCGTTCTGTACTTCTGCAGATAAGGCATCGCACTCTTGTAAAGTCCGTCTATCTCCTGATGAGTTTTGCGGGATTGCTGCGAATTCTTATCCATTTCAACAGCCTGATTGAAATAAGCCAAACCTATATTATAATAAGCACCAGCCAAAGAATCGTTCACGGCAAGTGCCTTTTTGCTCACTTCGATGCATTGCTTGAAATCACCCATATTCAGGAGAACGGTTCCCTTGGTAAAGAGATAGATATCATTGTCGGGAGCTATCGCCAGCGCCTTATCTGCTACGAAGAGTGCAGAATCGAGTTGGTTTTCCTGCGAATAATACTCTACCAGACGCGGGAAGAAGAACGGGAATTTCGGATCCCGTTCAAAACCTTCCTTCAAGGTAGAGAGATAGCGCGCAGTATCCTTCTCCAGTTTGTAAGTCTCAGCCAGATACTGTAACATATAGTTATAATGAGCCGTATCTTTCAGCGCCTCATAAGAATGATGAAGCGTAGCTTTGGTATCTTTCATCTTATATCCGGCATATACAGCCCAATAAGCTGCCGAAGAAAGATATTTGTCTTTCTGGGCATACTTATAAGATTGGAACATCGGTGCAGTACTGCACTCTATGTACTGGTCAAAGAACTGATAAGCCTCCTTGTATTTCTGCTTCCTGATAAACCAGGTTCCTCCGTTATAGAGGTTCGGACGTATCCTGTTCAAATATTCAGAATGAGACTTGCGGAAATCAAACTCACATTTTCCTTTCTTGTTAGGAATCATCTCAACGGAATCAAGTCCTTGGGCTATAACGAAGAGCTGTCGGGTTGCATTGAAGAGTTGGGCTGTATCATACGCCTGTTTGAGGTAGAGTTTCTCATTACCCTGTTCATACTGCTTCTTCACAGCATCGAAGAGAATATTCCAAATTTTCTTGTTATTCCGGTTGGCAGAATCCGTCAGGAGTTTGCGCATACTGGATTCGGCCTTCGCCAAATCCTTGCCAGCCTTTACCAGATCTTTGGCTGCAGAAATCTCCTTCTTCTGTGCCTGCAACCCTAATGGCGCCAACAGAAGAAAAGCTATCTGTAAAACCCATAAGTTTCTGAATATCTGTATTTTCATATTAACCTCCTAAATTAAAACTTTCATTTGTTTCCATACTCATAATAATACCAGTAGGTATTTCCATAAGTATCCCGAAGAGCATTCTGCTTTTCTGTCTCATTAGCATATTTGTGATCCATCTGCTGGAAATCCTCAAAGTCTGTATCCATCACATTATCGTGATAAACGATACTTGGATTACTGCGGCGATGCGTATAAAGAACCAACGCTTCCTTATAATGAACAGGCAGTTTCCCCGAAGTTACTTTGTAATGTTTCTGCACCTCTGCTACGAACTTGTCTAGTTGCTTGTCCAGCAAGAGTGCACAAAGCTGATAGTCAACAGGCAGACGATACTTGAGATGATGTTTAACCATCCATGCCGAAGGTTTCTGCATCCATTTTGGCGCCTTCCACATCATAGCCTTCACGGTTACGCTATCCGGCATCATCGCCTTACTTCCACCTACCAGCGGATAAGTAAAGAGACGGCTGCCCAGCTCGCCTGTTTCGTTGAGACAGGCTATACGGAGCATTGTCAGCGAAGAATCTGTTTTCAGAGATTTTTCACCTACTTCCAAAGCTTTTTCATACTGTTTTTCTTTCATCAGATGTTCCATGCGCATACGTTCATGAAACAGCCGATCATTGCTAGCAACAAAGTTGACAAGCAATATCATCACCAGCATCTGGAGCAGATTCACCCACATATAGCGGGAGAACCAGCCGTTGCTGTGAGGCTCTGTTTCTATCGGCTCCAACTGGCGGGCTATCCATATCAATCCGCCCCATAGAATCAGACAGAGTGGCAAGATAATCCACCACGCCCCCAGCGAATGATAACGGTCGATATCAACGGGGATATCGGTAATCATCGTCAGGATGAGGAACGAAGGGAAATAAGTAAGCCCGTGGAAACGGCGTTTCACACGGGTTACCGCGTACACTCCCACTTGCAGCAGATAGAGTACGAGCGTGATAAGCAGTGGAGCCAGCGTGTAACTGTAGTTGGTCAAACCACCTGAGAAAACATGCTGAGCCACTGCCAGTACGTCTGCCTGGTAAAATGCCAGGTAGACGTAGGTAAATGTGATAAAGATGATAGCACAGGCGATTTGCATCTTCGCAGTACTACTCCTTTTATTTTTCATAAATCAATCTATTAATTTTTCTTCAGCACCAAAGCTGTACGAGCTGGCAGATAAAGTTTCAGCCACTCCTTACGGTCTTTCACATAAAGTGGATCGTAATTAGTCAGATGCGTCATCGTGTCATCATTCAAGCCATTACCGCCGAAATCCTTGCTGTCAGAATCAAGCACTACGCTGTAGGAACCGGTTGGAACCAGGAAGCCATAGTCGGTGAAAGAGCGGGTTGGCGAGAAGTTAAACACGAAGAGCAGATCGCCACGCATAAAGGCGAGAACCTGATCGCCATCATTATGCCAGATTTCTACAACTGGTGTCTTGTTAAAATTCTTTTCGCTTGTAATCGTCTTGAGCATTTCTCGGTCGAAATCTCCAAGATAGTGGTAGCAGAGTTCATGATTATCTACCAGATTCCACTGTCTGCGAGCATACTTGTAGCTCCATCCGTTACCCTCGCGAGGGAAATCAATCCACTCTGGATGGCCGAACTCATTACC
>JAIINY010000402.1:0-1907 GCA_022741625.1 Prevotella sp.
ATAGACGGGGTGGATATTCATATTCCTCAAGGCAAGGTGACGTGATAGTTGCTCATCGCCTAAGCACGGTGAAGAATGCCGACCAAATCGTAGTCCTTGACCAGGGAAAGGTGGTTGAGATTGGCAACCATGAATCTTTAACCGCCAAGCGAGGGGCATATTTTAGCATTCCTCTACCTTCCATAACTCGTTACCTTTATATATAATAGCAATCTTGTGTATTGGCTTGCCGCTCATCATCTGTGGCAATCTTGCGTCTCGCGCATATTGGTCTAATTGCGCCTTTGCTTCTTCTAAAGCCTTCATGCCTTCCTCATCAGTATCGCCCGACTTCAGGTATTGCAATTCCAAGAGATAAGCATGCGCTACCTCTGGGAAACGGGTAAGGTCAGGAATCATTGTCAAGTCGCAATAGCCACCATTCAGTTCCATCTCTTGGATAATATAATAGTAGCCGCTATGGTTGAGATAGGCTGCGATGAAACCCTGCAGGTTGCGCTCAGCCTGGATGCTGGAGTGGAGGCTGGTGCAATTCTTATAACCTTCGGCGATATACTCGATGGCAGGTTTGATGTCGCCATCCAATGCCATCACATCGTATTGGTCGGCAAGATGGTTGTTGTTGATCTTTGAAACGGAATCGTACTCATCCAATACATAGTCATAGTATTGGCGGCGTACATTCTCGTTAGGGATTCCTAGCTTCACTCTTCTGCCACGCTTGCCGATGATGGTCAGCATACCGTAATAATAAAGCAGACTAGGGAAGAGGGCTGGATCTATCAGGGCTTCCGCAGGAAAGCTCTCTCGCAGTTCTGCCCAAATGTATCCTTGGTTGATGATTTCCTTCAGCACGCTCTTGCGGTCGCCCTGCAACTTGTCTAAGAAGATAATCTTCTTCATCTTGGCATAGTCGGTCATGGTGTTCGGATCAATCATCTCTTCCGGAGCCTTTCCGAAACGGATATAGTTGCGGAGATAATAGATTACCATATCCGAATTGAACATCTTTGGGTCTGTGTCCAAACTGTCTTGGTGAAGTTGTCGTACTCGTCGATGATGAGGTAGAGTTGTATGCTTTTGGCATTCGCCCAGACGTTTATCAAGTTCAATTTCTGTGCTGCATCCTTAGCTGCCTTAAACTCTTCTAAGAAAGAAGGCTGATAATACTTGGTGTATTTTTCTGCAAAACCATTCAGCACTGTTTCGCAATAGGCGTTAAAGTTCTTCTCCAGTCCGTCTTTTCCGGCAGTTGCCTTAGAGAAGTCGAAGAACAGTACCTGATATTTACCTTGTTTTTCTGTGGGTTGTTTTTCTATCCAGGTATCTTTGAATGTGGTATGAAACGAGTCTTTCTTCTCGATGTCGTAGTATGCCTGAATCATGGTAAGGAATACGCTTTTGCCAAAACGGCGTGGGCGGATGAGATAGAGAAAGTCTCCTGCTTCCTCCATCTTGGGTATAAACATCGTCTTGTCTGTCAGAAATCTGTTCTGATTCTGAATCCAAGTAAAGTCGGATATGCCGTAAGGTAATCTCTTGTAATCCATACGCTTCAAAGTTTATTTGGGGCAAAGTTACAACAATTTATTGAATGCCGCAAGTTTTTTGAGAGAAATCTGATGGACTAGTGTTTCATCCCACATTCCTGTCGGTTTATCTTAGCAGCACCATCTGTGTAGAGCTTTGTATATTTCGGAATAGGGCTTATACTTTTGCGAATCATCCTTTATACAAAATGACTCAATGTTTGCAGAATTTGGAACATTTTTTTCTGTTTTCAGTGAAAAATGTTTCCTTTGCAGCCGTAATTGAATAAAAATATAAGAATTATGGCAGAAAATAGACAAGAATTGAACCGCAACTTGGCTCAGATGCTCAAGGGTGGTGTGATTATGGACGTAACA